>JAZNIP010000300.1:0-11413 GCA_045577575.1 Lachnospiraceae bacterium
CAGAACGACATGGCTACGATCCGACTTAGCAGATACGGAATCTGGAACCGGAATTCATTAAGCAGTTGAGTGGTATCTATGAGCATATATTCCATGTGGAGCTTGGAGCATATCATAATCTGGTTATGGGATTGCTTGAAAACTGTATGCAGAAAATCGAAAGCAGCAGTAATTATATGATACATGTCAGCAGAGAGGATTATCCTTATGTCAGCATGCAGAAAAAGGTGTTGACGGATGCTTTGGGCAATAAAAATGCAGCCCTCGAGGTTGTTGAGGATGCTTCTATGCGAAAAAATGAATGTATGATTGAGGCGGACAGCGGGATTTATGATTGCAGTCTGGATATGCAATTGGATGAGGTGCGACGCGAGCTGATGCTTCTTTCCTACGAAGGAGTAGAGTAGGGGAGTAAAGATGGATTTATCCAAATATGAAAAGGTAAAAGACAGAATTTATTATAAAAAGCTTGGCAAAGTTCTGAATGTTGTCGGACTTACGATAGAATCCGCAGGTCCGGATGCGAGACTGGCGGATATTTGCTATATTCATCCGGAAGGAGATAAGGGACCGGGGATTATGGCAGAGGTGGTTGGCTTTAAGGATGGCAGGACTTTGCTGATGCCGTATGAGAGCACGGAAGGAATCGGCATCGGAAATTTGGTTGAAAATACAGGGAATTCTCTCCGGGTTGCTGTGGGAGATTTTCTTCTTGGGAAGACATTGGATGGGCTTGGAAGAGCCACGGACGATTCGTTTCAGATACCCATGAATGCGGTCAGCTATCCGGTTGAGGCACCACCGCCGGATCCTATGAAGCGAGAGATTATTGATACACCGCTTCCTCTTGGGGTAAAGGCAGTGGATGGACTGATTACAATCGGAAAAGGACAGAGAATCGGTATTTTTGCCGGTTCAGGTGTAGGGAAATCTACGTTGATGGGTATGTTTGCCCGTAATACATCAGCGGAAATCAATGTAATTGCGTTAATTGGTGAGCGAGGCAGAGAGGTAAGAGAGTTTATAGAGAGAGACTTAGGAGAAGAGGGTATGCGCCGCTCGGTGGTGGTAGTGGCAACCTCCGATAAGCCGGCTTTGGAAAGAAAAAAAGCGGCACAGACCGCAACCGCAATCGCGGAGTATTTTCGCAGGCAGGGAAAAGATGTACTGTTGATGATGGACTCGCTTACACGTTTTTGTATGGCGCAGCGAGAGATCGGTCTGGCGACCGGAGAGCCGCCGGTAACAAGAGGATATCCGCCAAGTGTGTATTCTGAGCTTCCTAAGCTTTTGGAACGTGCCGGCAGGGATGAAAAGGGCTCCATTACCGGTTTGTATACCGTTCTTGTAGATGGTGACGACTTTAACGAGCCGATTACGGATACCGCCAGAAGTATTTTGGATGGTCATATTATGCTGAATCGTAAGCTGGCTCATAAAAATCATTATCCGGCAGTGGATATTTTGCAGAGTATTTCCAGATGTATGAGTCAGGTGGCAGAAAAAGAACATAAAAAAGCGGCAGGTAAGCTGAAAAACGTATTGGCAACCTATCAGGAAGCTGAGGATTTGATTAATATCGGTGCGTATAAGCAGGGCAGTAATCCGAATATTGATTATGCGATAGAAAAAATTAATGCGACCAATGCATTTTTGATGCAGGATGTAGACGAGAAGTTTACGTTTGAAGAATCCGTTAAAATGTTGGAAGCGTTGTATGAAGGATAAAACAGATGTCAAAATTCGTGTATCGGATGCAGAACATTCTGAATATAAAGTCTAAGTTGGAAGAACAGGCAAAGATGGACTATGGTATGGCACGTGCTCTGCTAAATGAAGAAGAGGAAAAGCTGGAGCGGATGCAGGAGCGTAAGGCAGAATATGAAGAGACTGCGCGCGGAGCACTTCAGGATGCTCTTCATGTCCGTGAAATCCGAGAGAACAAAGAAGCAATTTTGCGGATGGATGAGTTTATTGCATTGCAGAGGCTGGAAATTCAGAAGGCGGAGCAAAGACTTGAGGAGGCTCGTATCAAGCTTCAGGATGCCATGCAGGAAAGAAAGATACAGGAAAAATTGCGAGAAAATGCCTTTGAGGCATTTATGGAAGAGGAAAAGGCGAGAGAGAGCAGAGAAATCGACGAGCTGACAAGCTATACCTATGGTCAGAAAACGATGGAGGAAGCTACATTGCCGGAAAGCTGATTGGAAATATGGCAGGAAAAGAAAAGGCGAAGGAAAAAGAAACAGTATCAGGTGCTGATGACAGGGCGCGTCTGAAGGAAGAAAAAAAGAAATTCCGTGAGGAACAGCGGGCACAGAAAAAAGAAGCAAAACGTAGGGCAAAGGAGTTGGATGCTCAGGAGGATGAACTTGAGGAGGCTGACGGAGGTTCTGCCCCCATTATGTTTGTGACGTTTATTATTGTAGTTATCTGGATTGCCATATTGGCACTTTTGATAAAACTGGATGTGGGTGGCTTTGGTTCGACCGTATTACGTCCGATACTACAGAATGTGCCCGTGGTAAATAAAATATTGCCGACGGAAAAGATGCCGCAGTCGGGAAGTGAGGGCGGCGCATACTATGGGTATAAGAGTCTGGAGGATGCGGTGGAGCAGATAAAGCGTCTGGAGCTGGAGCTGGAAAATGTTCAGTCCGCCAATGCGGGATCTAAGGATAGAATCCGGGAGCTGGAAGCGGAAATTGACCGTCTTCGTACATTTGAAAACAATCAGATTGCTTTTGAGGACATTAAAAATGAGTTCTATGAAGAGGTAATCTATTCGGATAAAGGGCCGGGGGCAGAGGCTTTTATCCAGTATTATGAGTCAATCGACCCGGCGACTGCGGAAAAACTGTACAAGCAGGTAGTGGCACAGCAACAGGTTGACAGCGAAGTAAAGGATTATGCGAATGCATACTCCGAAATGAAGGCAAAAGAGGCCGCAGCGATATTTGAAGCGATGCAGGATGATTTGGATCTTGCGGCAAAGATTTTGAAGACGATGGATGCCGAAAATCGCGGGAAAATTTTGGGCGCTATGGATGAGGAAGTGGCTGCCCGTCTGACTAAGATTATGGATCCGGAATCTTAATTTCGATTTATTTTATGACGATATATAACACGAAAGTGTATATATATAAGCACCTTGAAAATTTAAGAAAGGAGGAAGCAAATGACAGGCACAAAAGTGACAAAGGCAGCCGGATTATTTCTGGATGTCGTAGGTGCAGGAACAGTCAGTAGTGTAAGCAGTAGTGCAGACGACAGCTTTTCTCAGGTTATGAATCGTACGAAGCAGGACTTGGGCGAGAATCTGGCGGATGTAAAGCATGAAAATGCTGCCACTGCCAAAGCCCCGGTTAAGGTGGAGAAGAGCAGTGAGAAGAAGACTGCATGGGAAAAATCAGCAGAGTCAGAGCAGGAAGTCGCTACATCCGATATGTCTCAAGCGGAAAAGGAAGTTGTGGATGAGGCGACAGAACAGGCTGTAACAGAAGCTGCAGAAGAGATTGCAGCAGCTGTAAAAGAGGAGCTGGGATTGACCGATGAAGAGCTTACTGCAATTATGGAGACACTGGGGCTGACGCAGATGGATCTGCTTAGACCGGAAACAATGCAGGCAATTGTTGTAGCGGCGACCGGAGAAGCAGACAGACTGAGTATTCTGACGGATGAAAATCTGTATCAGAGCCTGCAAATGTTGACGAATGCTGTGGAGGAAACCGTAGCGGATTTACAGGAGCAGCTACAGGTGGGAGATGCGGCATTGGAAGACATTTTAAAACAAATGGAGGTAAGTGCAGAGCCTGAGATTCTGGAAAGTGCAATGCTGTCGGAAAATAAAAATCCGGTGCTAATTGTAGAACAGAGTGAGGGTCAGGTATCGATGCAGGAAACGGAAGCAGAGGCAGTAAATGCAGAGGAGACTGCAGAGGGAACGGCTGAGGAGATCGCAAATATAAAGCAGACAAAACAGCAGGGAAATGAACTTACCACTACAAGAGAAGAAAAAACGAAAGACGAAGACGGAAGAGAAGCCGGCTCGTCGGATACCAAAAAAGAAGCCGGAAATGACGGCTATCAAAACAACAATTCTTTACTGCAGGGAACAACCAAGACGGGTACGGAAGCGTGGAACCCGGACAATGTACAAAATGAAGCAGAAATTCCTTATCAGCAGGCCGATGTGGAAAATATTATGAATCAGATTACGGAGTACATAAAGATTGAAACGGGAACTGAACTGACGGAAATGGAGATGCAGCTTCAGCCGGAGACGCTCGGAACACTTCGCATTCACCTCACTGCAAAAGAAGGGGTTGTGACAGCGCAGTTTACTGCTGAAAATGAAACGGTAAAGGCAGTGCTGGAAGCACAGACTATACAGTTAAAAGAAAACCTGAACAATCAGGGAATTAAGGTAGAAGCAGTGGAAGTGACCATTGCAAATCAGGGATTTGAAAGAAGCTTTGCCCAGAACGGTGAGCAGTCCGAAAAATACGAAGAACCAAAGAAAAAGGGGATTCGTAAAATTCAACTGTCCGGGGAACTATCGCTTGATGAGATGGAGCTTTCCGAGGAAGACCGTCTTGCGGCAGAGATGATGGAGATGAACGGAAACACAGTAGATTATATGGCATAAAGGAGAAGAAGCATGAGTTTAGTAGCACCCGTAAAAAACGGTGAAATTCAAGATGTAACAAAGCTGACTTCCTCAGAGGAAACGAAAAAAAGTAACAGCTCTCTTGATAAACAGGCATTTTTGCAGCTTCTTGTAGCACAGATGAAATATCAGGATCCTTTGGAGCCTACTTCCAATACCGAATATATTTCACAGCTTGCAACCTTCTCTGAACTGGAAGAAATGCAGAATATGCGTGGCTCGATTGACCTTCAGCGTGCATCTCAGTTGGTTGGTCAGGAGGTTTATGTCAAGACGACAGATGCGACTACCGGTAGTACCGACTTTGTACATGGCAAAGTAGATTATGTTATTTATGAAAACGGTAAAGCATATCTTTCTATTGACGGAAACAATTATCCGTTGGATGATTTGGACAGCATTTATGACGGTGAGTACACAGAAGCATACAGTACGGCATATGACTGGACGGTTGGGCTCAACAAGCTGCCGGCGCTGGATAAGCTGACACTTGATGATGAGGATGCCATCGCGGAATTAAAGAAAATCTATGACAATATGTCTGATTACCAAAAGACCTTCCTGACAGCAGATAATCAGCAGAAGCTGGAAGATTATATTAAGAAAATGGAATTGATGTTAAAGCTGAATGAAGCATTACAGGGCTCAGGTGATGACGGAGAGGGCGAAGATACCGATAAGTCAACTGGAGCGTCGGGAAGCACGTCAGAGGCAGATGACAGTACATCAGAGACCTCCGGAAGCAGTAGTACATCGGAGACAGAGGGCACAAGTACGGAAGAAATCGGCGCAGAAGAGACGGTGACGGAAACCGAAGACTCTACAGAAGCAGAGCAGGCCACAGAAAGTGAATCAGCTTCCGAAACGGAAGAGGATGACAGTACAGGAGGCGATGAATCGGATGAAACTGCAGAATAACGGCTATCTTTCTGCACTACAGATTCAGGATCAGTTTCTAAACCGGAAAAATAATGTTGGCAACACAACGGCATTACCGGAGGGCGGTTTATCATTTCAGGAGATTCTGGCTCAGAAAACAGATGGGACAGATACCGGACTGAAATTTTCAAAGCATGCCGCAAACAGACTGGTAGACAGAAATATTAAGCTTACAGACGAACAGATGGAACGTTTGAGCGACGGAACGCAGAAAGCTTTAGCGAAAGGAATCAAGGAATCACTGGTAATCGTGGATCAGTTGGCTTTTATCGTAAACATTCCCAATCATACGGTAGTAACAGCAATGGATCAAAACGAAGCAGCAACCAATATTTTTACCAATATTGATGGAGCCGTAATTATGTAGCCGGACCTTAGGGAGGCTTATGTTCCTGACTGACAGAAGGAACAGCTACGGTTCACCTATAAAACAGGAGGTCATATTTACTATGATGAGATCAATGTATTCTGGTGTTGCAGGTTTGAAAACACACCAGACAAAAATGGACGTAATCGGTAACAACATCGCCAACGTCAACACAACTGCATATAAATCCAGTTCCGTTAATTTCAGTGAACTGATGTATCAGACAACATCCAAGGCATCCGGACCGAATGCAACAACAGGACGTGCCGGTGTCAATCCGAAGCAGATTGGTCTTGGTGTACAGTCGGCAGCAATTTCCACCAAAATCACAAGTGCAGGTGCGACACAGACAACGGGTAATCCGTTTGACATAAAGATTAACGGAGAAGCATTTTTTATTGTCAGTGGAGACGGCACAAATAATTATTTTACAAGAGATGGTTCTTTCTATGTGGATGCGGCAGGTAATCTTGCCATGTCTGCTAATGGCTATAACGTAATGGGATGGAAGGTGGATGAAGATACACAGACTATCAAAAAGGATACGGTTACGGCACTTCGAATTTTGAGTGCGGCAAACATGACCTATGAGCCGGAGGCAACCACGGAATCCTTTGTGGAGGGTATTCTTGATAGGAATGAACCGGATGCTTCCACAGACTCGGGCAAGGCACTGAACCTTGGTTTCTATGATGCACTTGGATACAAATATACGGCCAAGTTTGCCATTCATGAAACAGAATACAAAGGACAATATACGGTTGAACTGGCTGATATTACAAATGAATATGGAGAATCTCTTGTAGATGTTTACGGTGTAAATGATATCGGAGACATTGTCAGCTTTGGAGATGGTGAGGTTACAAAGACCACAGAGCTGAGACCGCTTATGAGTGGTGTTCATTATACAAAAGATACACAACAGACTCCTCCTCATATTTATACGAAGGATATATCTTTAGCAGAAGCATTTAGCGATTATGATACAAAGGCAGTTCCGGGACTTACCTATGGTGCATATACCGTAACAATTGATGCCAATACCGGAGCAATTACAAAAACCTCTTCGTTTGCAAATGGTGGTACGACACCGACATCGTCAACATTTGCAAAGAATGACCAGATTAAGCTGACCGGTTACGGTGTGTTGTCCCGTGAGGATATGGAACAAATCCACAATATGGTTTATGTTGAGTCGTTACCGGCAGGAACTGCTGCACCCAACGGTGTGAATGTACCATATTATCATATTACGAAAACAAATGCTGATGGAACGCCAGCAGAGTACGACCTTGATGCAACTGCAGATGCCGATGATTGGAATAGTGCATTGGGAAGAACGGATTTGTTGAGCGTCAGCATGGATGCGGAAGGAACGGTAACCTTCTATACGAAACCGGTTGACTTTACGGCAAAAGATAATGGTACCTATTATGAAGGCGCAAACCCGGGAGAAGGTACCTTTACTTTGCAAATTGATCAGAAAGAAGCATATGGTCTGGACTCTACCGATACAAACAAGACATATACGTTTGACGTGGCAGAGGATGGACAGGCACAGGTGACTACAACGACTTCCTACGAAGGCTATCTGCTGAAATTTGATGTAGACAGCGGTGAGTTTGATTCAATTGACGGTGGCGACAGTGTAAAGATTGATTTTAAGGCAAGTGCAACAACAAAAGCAGGGGATACCGTATCTCTCGGCAGCTTTTCCGATATTAACATGGACTGGTCGAATGTAACCTGGTTTAACAATGGAGGCAGTTCTACCATTACCGCGGATGCAGGTACGGAGGAAAAGGGACTCGGTGAAGGTAGAAAGCAGGGACAGATGTCCGGTGTATCTATCAGTAACAACGGAGAAATTTATGCAACCTATGATAACGGTATGCGTAGACTGCTCGGACAGATTGCAGTTGCCAAGTTTGCCAATGCGGCAGGTTTGGAAAAGGCAGGAGATAACCTCTATGCTGCAACCCAAAACTCAGGAGAATTCGATGGAACCGGTGTGGATGTTATGGCAGACGGTGTGGGAAGCATGACCACCGGAGCACTGGAGATGAGTAACGTAGACCTTTCCGCAGAATTTACGGAAATGATTACGACGCAGCGAGGATTCCAGGCAAACAGCCGTATTATTACCGTATCGGATACTTTACTTGAAGAACTGGTAAATCTGAAACGATAAGCAACAAATAGTTAAATAAGCGGGAAACAGGGAGACTGTACGCATGGTTTCCCTGTTCCTATATGCTTTTGAGAAGGCAATTTTTGCTTTTTATGGGGAGTAAGTATGATTGAATTAACAAAATTAAATGGCCAAAAAGTTTTGGTAAATTGTGATTTGATTGAGCTGGTAGAGGAAACTCCCGATACGGTCGTATCCTTTACGACAGGTCGAAAAATAATTGTAAAAGAAAGTAGACAAGAAGTGAAAAATTTAGTAAAATCGTATAGAAAGGATATTTTTGCATAATGATGCGAAAATAGGTAGGTGGGAGTAGTGGATATAGCTTCAATTGCCGGTTTGCTTCTTTGTACCGGTGCGATTGTATTCGGTATTATCAGTAGTGCCGGTAGTATGAGTGGTTTTGCAAGTTTCATAGACGTACCTTCCATAATTATTACGATTGGAGGGTCGTTTTCGGCAGTCTTGACGTCTTTTTCGATGGCTAATTTCATAGGCGGTCTTAAAAGCTTTTCTCTGGTGCTGAGAGAACCGTCCTTTGATGTCGCAAGTATTATTCAGAAAATTATTGATTTGTCTAACATCGCCAGAAAAGAAGGGCTTCTTTCTCTGGAAGAAGCAGCGGGTGAATTGGAGGATGAATTTTTAAAAAAAGGTATTTTATTAATTGTTGACGGTACGGATCCGGAGTTGGTGCGTGCCATTATGGAAACAGAGCTTGTCAGCATGGATGATCGCCATAAGACTCGTATTGGATTTTGGGAGTCAGTTAGTTCCATGGGACCGGCGTGGGGTATGATCGGTACTTTGATTGGTTTGATTTTGATGCTTCAGGATATGAATGACCCATCATCCATCGGTCCATCTATGGCGGTAGCTCTGGTTACGACTTTGTATGGTTCTTTGCTTGCGAACTGGATTTGTATTCCTGTAGCGAGTAAGTTAAAAGCAAATAACAGTGTGGAAATACAGGCAAAAGAGATTATGATAGAAGGTCTCCTTTCTATTCAGGCAGGCGAAAACCCACGAGTTATCGAAGAAAAGCTGAAATCCTTCCTGGCACCGGGAGCTAGAGGTGTAGCAGATGATGGAGGTGAGGCGGATGGCTAAAAGGAGAGAGGAAGCACCGCCACCCGGGTCGCCTGCGTGGATGGCCACGTTTGGCGATCTTATGAATCTTCTGTTATGCTTTTTTGTGCTTCTCTTTTCTATGTCGACTGTAGATGCGCAGAAATTTGAATTGATAGTGTCTTCCTTTTCAGAGTCGTTCAGTATTTTCACGGCAGGAGCAACTGCTATTGGTGATGGTTTTTTGCTTAGTAATGGTGTCAGTCAGTTAAATGAACTGGATGATTATACAAACAGTATGGGCAAAGCTTCAGAAGCAGATTCTGAGAATACGGAATCGATTGATGCGCTTACTGCGGCTTTGGATGCAGAAAAGTTAAAGAAATCAGAAGAACTGGCTGAGAAGATAGAAGAGGCGATGATAGAACAGAACATTGCCAAAGATGTTGAGATGGAAGTGACATCCCAATATGTACAGCTTTCTCTAAAAGGTGCACTTTTGTTTGACTCCGGCAGTAATCAGTTAAAGGAAGAGGCATTGCCGATTATGGCAAAGCTGGGACTGATTTTGGAAAGATATGCGGAGAGTGTTATTGAAATTGAAGGTCATACGGATAATGTGCCGATTAACAGTGCTCGTTATGCAAATAACAATGAATTGAGTAGCGCAAGAGCGCTTTCTGTGTTTGATTATTTCGCGGGAGAGACTAATCTTAATCCGGCTATAATAAAACATTCCGGTCGCGGAGAGTATGTTCCGGTGGCTGATAACGGAACACCGGAGGGTAGGGCGAAAAATCGAAGAGTTGAGATTAAGATATATCATACGATGAGTTCTTATTAAATAATTAAATAAGAGCGGGAGGAAATAATATGAAGAGGAACTTATTATCTATCATCATACTGGCACTGCTTGTTGTGAATTTAGTGCTGACATCTATTATGATGGTAAATGTAAGCAGCGCGTCAAAAAAGACTGCGGAGTTAGTTGGAGATATTTCTGAGGTGTTAAAGCTGGAGCTTTCTGATGGCGCAGCGGCAGGAGCACTCAGACAGGAAGTGCCGATGGAGGATGTTGAAGTTTATAAGATTACGGAGCAGATGACGGTGCCGTTAAAGCTGGGAGCTGATGGTGAACCTCATTATTGTTTGGTATCACTTGCGCTGTCCATGAACACTAAGAGCCCGGGGTATAAGGCTTACGGTGCGGATTTGGCGGCGAAAGAAAGTCTGATTACCGGAGAGGTATATGAGGTTATCGGAAGCTACACATGGGAAGAGGCACAGGCGAACAAGGATCTGATGCGGGAGGATATTTTAAAACGGATTCAGGTGATGTTTGATTCTGACTTTATTTTCCAAGTTTCTTTTAGTGATATTATATTCCAATAAGCTTTCCGTTATTGTATGATAAAAAGAGGACGGGAGGTGGACTGGCATGGGAGAGGTTTTATCCCAGGAGGAAATAGATAATCTGCTGTCTGCCTTAAGCAGCGGCGAACTTGACGTAGAAGAGATGCAGGGGAAAGACGAACGGCAGGTTAAGAATTATGATTTCAAGCGACCGGCCAAGTTCTCCAAAGAACATCTCAGAACTTTGGAAATTATATATGAGCATTACGGCAGACTTTTATCAACTAATCT
Organism: Lachnospiraceae bacterium; assembly: GCA_045577575.1. GTDB lineage: Bacteria > Bacillota > Clostridia > Lachnospirales > Lachnospiraceae > VSOB01. Next base: position 10,879 of record JAZNIP010000300.1, read on the forward strand.
GCCGGTTTATTTGAGAAAGAGTATACAGGTGTCTGTTGTCAGTTCGGAAACGGTTACCTTTTCGGAATTTACGAATGCGTTAGCGAATCCGGTAGTACTTGGCATTGTTGGATTTGATCCGCTTCCAGGAAGTGTTATTGTGGAGCTGACAGCCAATCTGGCATTTGCGATTATTGATCGTATGCTTGGCGGACAGGGGCTTCCGTTGGAAAAAAACAGGGATTTCTCGGAAATTGAGATGATTATTGTTGAAAAAATTATGGTAATTGCTATTCAGCTTATGAGAGACCCGTGGAAGAATGTAGTAGAGATTTCGCCGATGCTTGAGCGAATTGAAACAAATCCTCAGTTCGCGCAGGTGATTTCGCCCAGTGATATGATTGCTATTGTAACCATGAGCATTAAGGTTGGCGATATAGAAGGCTTTATGAATATTTGTTTGCCATTCTTTACATTGGAAAATGTAATGGATAAGTTGAACACCAAGTATTGGTATTCGACAATTAAGGATGGAGGAAACGAGGATTACGAAGAG
>JAZNIP010000301.1:0-3604 GCA_045577575.1 Lachnospiraceae bacterium
TCAGTAATAAAAGTTTATGAATCAATCAATCCAGAAACACAGGAACTGATAACCGATGGAACATTCATTACAACAGACTGCTACAGTAATCTTTCCATCAACTCAGAGGATACATGGGAAATCATCTCAGCAGAAACCGTATCTCCACTCATTACATCCGTAGGCTCCAATGAACCATATGACACTATCACACAAGGGAAAACAAAGAAACAGGAATTTGACGTGCAAAATCTCCCTGTCAATGTAACTCTTTCACCGCAAGAACCTACACTCATAGTGAGATATAGAGCAACAAACCAAGAACTCCCACCAATAAGGGTAACAGGCACACATACAGTGCCGGAACAAAGAATCACGCAGTCTTATAGAGATACAATCACACAAGCAATGTCAGTTATAAAAGGTAAAATCCCATGTGACCCAGATAGTCACGAATATACAGATGGTTGTGGTGATGCACTCCACAGCTGATACAGAAAAATATGAAAAATATTGAAATTCTTTGTAAATAGTGAGAGAATAAAGGAGCAGAACATGAAATGTTTTTAATTGCTTAGATAATGTTGATATATATGTGTGCAAAAAGATTTTTCGAGTTTGTTAGAAGCTATAAAAGCGTGAAAAGAGACAAAATAAAAGAGAAATTCGTTTTTTTTAACACATTGAATTTTTAGGGGCTTGCGAAGCCAGTATTTATAAGGAAAAATTGAAGTGAGCTGCATACAACCTGCATACACGAAAAAACAGCGTGCTTTTCTCCTTGATTTTACTGGGTTTTTTGGATGCGTTCCAATTCGAATCCCGTCTCGTGCTCTTGGAAACCTTTGACTTGAATGTTGTCAAAGGTTTTTTGTTATAAAATGTTTTTCTGTTTTTACTGAAATTAATTCAAAATTAATTGTTTTGTAATTAAATATTTATATTTTTAAGGTGAAAAAACTGGAAAAAGATGCTAATATAAAAATATGTGTGTATAGATTATATAATGCAGGTGAATGGAGGGAGTAAAAAATGAAGTTTAACTTCAAAGAAATGAATATTAAGAAAAGGCTGAGCTCGACGTTTGGTGTGATTGTTGCCCTGGCAAGTGTGGTTTCTATCGTTACGGTTGTATTTATTATGATTATGACCAACCGCTATGACCATACATTGAAGAACTATGCATTTCCGCAGGGTGACATCGGACTTGCGATGACGGAATTTGCAGAGGTGCGGAGTGCGACCCGTGCGGTTATCGGCTATGAAGAGCAGAGTGCGATTGATACGGTGTTGGCACAGCATGCCGAGGCAAAGGCTGAGCTGGAAAGAATTATGGCAGAAATTAAGTCGACGATGGTTACGCCGGAAGGCAATGCTGCATTTGCTGCTATAGAAGAGGCAATTGCTGCTTATTATACGGTGGAGGAACAGGTGTTGGCGATTGGGGCAACAACGGATCAGGCATTGTGTGCACAGGCTCAGGAAATGGCTCAAAATGAGTTGACACCGGTATATGATGCGGCAGATGAAGCATTTCTTCACCTGATGAATATCAATGTAGATAAGGGAGACAGTATGCGTGCTTTATTGGATACTCTTTCCGTAATTGTGAGTGCAGTGGCAATTGCTATGTTAGTATTGTCGATTTTCATTTCTTTGAAAATGGGAAATAAAATTGCAGAGGGAATCGGTGCGCCGTTGGCAGGAGTGAAGGAGCGTCTGATGACCTTTGCGCAGGGTGATTTGGCATCTCCGTTCCCGGAGGTTGACAGTAAGGATGAAATTGCGGAGATGGCGGTTGCGGCTCAGGAAATGGCGGGCAGATTAAATGATATTATGTCAGATGCTACCCGTGTATTGGATGAGATGGCAGACGGTAATTTTGATGTACATACACAGATGGAAAAACAGTATGTAGGAGATTTTGCAGGTCTTTTGAAGTCTATGAGAAAGATGAACCATCAGATGAGCGAGGCTTTGCAGGAGGTTGATGAGTCTGCGAAGCAGGTGTCTGTCGGCTCAGAAAATATGGCTGAGGCAGCACAGGCGTTGGCAGAGGGTGCAACAGAGCAGGCAGCATCCGTACAGCAGATGCAGGCGACGATTGATAACCTGACAGAAGGAATCGAAAAAACATCATTCCATGTTAAAGAGTCCTATGAGCAGGCACAGAGATACGAGGAAGCGGCGGAACAGAGTCGACGGGAAATGGAATCCATGATGTCTGCAATGGCTCGTATCAATGAGACTTCGGAAAAAATCGGAAATATTATTTCTGAGATTGAAGATATTGCAAGCCAGACAAATCTGCTTTCCTTAAATGCGGCAATCGAAGCTGCCAGAGCAGGTGAAGCGGGCAGAGGCTTTGCGGTAGTAGCAGAGCAGATTCGTAATCTTGCAGAGCAGAGTGCAAAGTCGGCGGTTGATACAAGAGCGTTGATAGAGGGCTCTCTGCAGGAGGTAGAAGTCGGAAATAAGGTGGCAGTCAGTGCGTCAGAGTCTTTGCGTGAGGTTGTGGAAGGAATGAAGGCGATTGCACAGGCATCGCATGAGCTGAGTATTGTTTCGGGAGAGCAGGCGCATGCAATGGAACAGGCGGATGCAGGTATTGCAAAGATATCTGAGGTGGTACAGTCTAATTCTGCGGCGGCTCAGCAGTCCTCTGCAACAAGTGAACAGCTGTCGGCTCAGGCAAACTGTATGAGTGAACTGGTAGCCAGATTTAAATTGCGTTCTTAAATAAGCACCTTTAAATTCTGCTTGACAAATACGTGTATGAGTTTTATAATCCAAAGCAATTAAATAATTTAAACCGTTGAAGCGGAGATAACGGCAATGATGCCTTTACAGAGAGCCTGTGGTGCTGAGAAGCAGGTGAGAAACAAGTTGTCAAATGGACCGCTGAGGGTGCAGTCAAAGGTGCAACAGTGTTTGCGCTGAGTATTCTGTGACGTGTTGGCATACGTTAGTTGTCGGGAATATGTTTGTATTCTGCTAAGAGCACGGGTATCCCGTGAATCAAGGTGGCACCGCGGATAGTGTTGTATCGTATTTGTACTTATTCGTCCTTGACAGAGTGTATCGTTCTGTCAAGGGCGTTTTTTGCTTTATGGAGGTAAGGATATGAGATTGACAAAACGCTGGCGCCTGCGCGCCGTATGATAAATAAAACTTAAAGTATCTATTAAAAACAACAACAAAATAAAAATTGATTTGGGAGGAAAGAAAATGAAGTTTAACAATATTGATTTTAACACTTACTTTAAAAATTACCCGGATGCAAAGGGCTATTTTGGAAAATATGGCGGTTCCTATATTCCGCCTGAGCTGCAAAGCGCAATGGACGAAATCAATGAAGCTTATCAGACAATTTGTAAGTCTTCCAAGTTTATCAGTGAGCTTCGCCGGATTCGAAAGGAATTTCAGGGAAGACCGACACCGGTTTCTCATCTTGAGAGGCTGTCAAATAAGCTTGGTAATGTTCAGCTTTATGTAAAGCGTGAGGATTTGAATCATACGGGTGCCCATAAGCTGAATCATTGTATGGGAGAAGCCTTGCTTGCAAAATATATGGGTAAAAAGAAGGTCATTGCGGAAACCGGTGCCAAGACGGGTCGTAGCCATG
>JAZNIP010000302.1:0-3722 GCA_045577575.1 Lachnospiraceae bacterium
AAATGGTGTTCACGAGACAACTGAGTATTTGGAATTGTTTTTAAGAAATTTACTCTTGGATGAGAAGAATGAGCTTCATAATCGCTCTATGCATATCAATGGAATGTGTAAAAAAGTGGACAATGAAAGCACAAAAGCGGACATTGAGGACGTAGAAGCGAACATTGAAAATCAAAAAGCGGACATTCGAAACAGATTACTTTCTTTTTCGGATATGATTTCAGAAAAGACAATCAATCATGCGTTAGAACTGTTTTCAAGGTGTGAGAAACAAGAATATTTTGGCAGAACAATAGTAGAAGATATTACCGGATTAAAATCAACAAGAGCTTCTGAGCTGATAAAATTGTTGGTTGATAGTGAGGTAATCGTACCTGTAACCGGACATGGAAAAGGGAAATATCGGTTTCAATAGAAGCGGACATTGATGAGAACAATGTCATTCCCCAAACTACCCAAAACAAATTTGCAAAATCAAACGCTCTGTATGCCAAATGGAGTAGGCAGGACTGCTTAAACATGTTAAAACATTAAAATATAAATGGGAGGTTACCTTATGAGAAAGAAAATGAAAAAAATCACAACACTTCTTTTGTTTACTGTATTTTTGCTGAGTTCTCAGATGTCAGCATTTGCAGCACCTGCGATGATGCCGGACGGAACAATATTTGATGCAGAGTATTATGCACAAAAAAATCCGGATGTGGCTGCAGTGCAGGGAACGGATGCGGCAGCATTATACAATCATTATATTTCCAATGGCAGGGCAGAAGGACGCCAGGCTTATAATCCGGCGGCAGATATATCTGCATTGCTGCAGTCTCCTGCTTATGCAGCGGCAATCGATGCTTCCCTGCGGGCGACAGATTCTTCTTATGCAGAGTTAAAAGCAGCAATGCCGGGGAGCTATGTGACGTTCGGTGCATATGAACAGGATAACAACAAGCGTAACGGTCAGGAGCCTATAGAGTGGCTGGTTCTGGAGAATAACGGAGAAAGCCTGCTGGTAATCAGCAAGCATGCATTGGATGCACAGCCGTATAGTACAGCTTATGATACTTATACATATAAAGCACATCCTGTTACATGGGAACAATGCAGCCTGCGTGCATGGCTGAACAGCAGTTTTTACATGACCGCTTTTAGTGAAGGGGAGAGAGCGAGAATTAAGACAACATTGTTAAATAATAAAGTCAATACATCCAATTTTATCAATAGAAATGTGGATGGAGGAAAGGATACCTCAGACAATGTATTCTTGTTAAGCCATGATGAAGTCATTCAGTATTTTCCGATGAAAGATGTATGGAAGGATAGAGATGGAGATGCAATAAAGTGCGATAAGCTGCTGCAGATAACTGCTACACCGTATGCAGTGGCACAGGGAGCTGATGTCTGGACGGAAAAGGATGCTAAAGCTGCCATTACTATGGGCGGTGCCTATGGGCCTATCGCATATGATGTAATCGGCTATGTGGAAAAATGGGCACTCAGAACACCGTATATGGAACAGACCTGTATTTACAATGTAGGTGCAGCCGGTTCTTTTGGAATCAGAACAGTGACTTATGATCACGCAAATCGTCCGGCAATGCGAATTAATATCAAATAGCAGGAAATAGAGCAAAGAGACTACACAAAACGTGTGGTCTTTTTGCGTTTGACGCTGTATACTTAAAATAAATCGTAAGAAAGACGAGGACATGACAGTATGGAATGGAAACACATGATAATAGAAGTTGTTCAAATGATAGGTATTATAGTTCCTCTGTTTGGAGCAATCATAATGCTGAAGCGGGAATTGACAACAGCTTCTGCCAATCTGATACTTGCGAATATGTGTTGTCTGTTTATGAATGGCTGTTATTTACTGCTATTGCAGTCAAAGGGCTATGATGCTGCCATAATGTCTATGAAATTAAGTTTTTTTGGGAATGTGTTGTTCTGCTTTTTTTTCATAAGATTTTTGGTTTCTTATCTTAAAGTTCAAGTGCCGGGATTTTTCTTTCATGTTTGGATTACGGCTGAGATTATAGGTGTATTTACGCTGTGGAATGAAAACCATACGACATTTTTCTATGAGCAGGTAGACTGGAAACAACAGGAAATGATGGGGTTTCATTATTTGCAGATAGATAATGGTATCTGGCCGATGACACGATATATATTAATCAGTGCGATATTGGGATATTTGATGGTGCGACTGTTGCTGCGCTTATGCAGGACATGTCTGCAGTCAGAGCGCAACAATATGTTGCGGCTGCTTGGAGCGCAGACGGTAATTATCGTAGCTCTGGGGATTACAGCGATTATTCAACCTACCTTTGATATTTTTCCGATTGCGGCATCCTTGGCAATTCTTGTTATCATTCAGAGTGTGATAAAGGGTGAGATGTTTAATGTAACGGACAGAGGCCGTGAGGTGCTATTTGAGCATATTCGAGAGGTATTCATCATTGTGGACAGTGCGTTTGGATATGTGGATGCCAATGCATATGCAAAAGAACTGTTTCCGGAATTAAAAAACAAGGCGAGAAGTACTTGTATTTCGCCGGAATTACATTATTATTTTAAAGAAGCGGGAGAGGAATTTTGTATAGGAGACCGGTATTTTCGCAAAAAGGTTGCCTCTCTTGAACAGGGCGGAAAGGTGTATGGATATACATTGATTCTGACAGATGAGACGAGAGACCATCAGTATATTGAGGATTTGCAAATTGCAAAGCAAAAAGCAGAAGAAGCAAACGATGCAAGGGCAAAATTTATGTCCAATATGTCTCATGAAATTCGTACTCCGATGAATGCGATTGTAGGGATGACCGAAATTATGCTTCGGTATGATATGCCTGAGCAGCAGAAGGAATACATGGAAAGCATCAAAAGCTCAGGAGATGCATTGTTGGATATTGTAAATGATATTCTTGATTTTAGTAAGATTGAATCGGGAAAAATGACGCTTACGGAGGCAGATTATATGCCGAAGACGGTGCTTCATGATTTGCATATGATTTTAATGAACCGTATCGGAGAGAAGGATATTGAGTTACTCTATGAGATAGATGATAACATTCCGAATTGTCTGTATGGAGATTCTAGTCACCTGCGTCAGATTATATTGAATATATGCAATAATGCAATTAAATTTACGGAAAAAGGCTATGTGAAGCTAAGTGTTAAAGTAAAGAAAACAGAAGGCAGCAGCATAGAGCTGTTATTTTCTATAAAGGATACCGGACAGGGGATTCAGAAGGAAAATCTGGAAACGATATTTGAATCCTTTCAGAGAGTGGATACCACAAAAAACCGCAGTATCGAAGGGACCGGCTTAGGACTCGCCATATCCAGAGAATTGGTAGAATTAATGGGTGGTTCAATCGGTGTAAACAGTGAATATGGAGTGGGAAGTGAATTTTATTTTACCGTTTGGCAGAGCATTTCTGAGAATCAGGAGGATATTGCATCAAAACCGTTTGCTGCACTGAATTTTATTGCACCTGAGGCAGAAATACTGATTGTAGATGATAATGAGATAAATCGTAAGGTGGCAAAGGGCTTATTGGAGCCGCTACAGATGAAAATGGATTTTGCAGAGGATGGAGCAAGGGCGCTCCAAATGATTGGAAAGAAGCAGTATCATATGGTATTTATGGATCATATGATGCCTGTGATGGATGGCATGGAAGCAACAAGGCGTCTTAGAGAAATGGAAGGGGCATATTATC
>JAZNIP010000303.1:0-6087 GCA_045577575.1 Lachnospiraceae bacterium
CGAGGATTTGATTTATGACATTGTCTTCCTAAGACCCGCTTGGCCTCCGACTTGTATCGGGTGGCAATGTTTCCATAGAAGCTTCTTCTATGTTGAAGGCTGAGAGCAGCGGTATGACCACCATTGGCGGTTCGCCCATTAAGATTGGATAAGGAGAAGACAGATGGCAGAGGAAAAATTTCTGGGAACCGGTATGAAGTTTCCGCCGCAAATCAATCCTACAACAGGCAGATTTACATGTTCTTCCGGCAAAGAAAGCATCAAAGAGAGTGTATATCTGATTTTGATGACACAGAGAACAGAGCGGTTCATGCGTCCGGAATTTGGCAGTCAGGTAATGAGCTATGTATTTGCACAGACAGATGCTACCATGCTGAACTTAATGGCGCATGAGATTGCTGCGGACATTCAGCGCAATGAGCCCCGGATTGAGCAGGTCAATATTAATATGGATCAAAACAGTAAGCCGGGCTGTCTGTTTATTAACGTAAATTATACCGTGAGAGGCGAGAATACAAGGGAAAACATGGTATTCCCATTCTATCTGGGCGAAGAGCCGGAAAAAGAGAGTGAAGCATATGAGACAATGGAAGAGTATAACGAACAGTGATTATATCATAGATAAACGAAAAAGAAATGATATTCTCAGGCAGCTTCGGCAGCTTGCGGCTTCTTATGTGCCGGAATGGCAGTTTGATGAAGAGAATCCGGATATCGGTTCTGTTCTTGCACTTTTGTATACGGATGAGATGGAAGAAAATATCAGACGTTACAATACTTTGCTGGAAAGAGATTATGTAGAGCTGATGAATATGCTTGGAATCTCTTTAAAGCCTGCATTTCCTGCCCATAGCATTGTATTAATGAGACTTGCACAAAATACCATACCCGGCTTTAAGCTGAAAAAAGGACTTAAGCTTTTGGGCGGCGAAGAGGGAGAAGAAAATCTGGTATTTGAGACGGCACATAGTGCATATATTACGGAATCAAAGCTTTGCAGTGCATTTATGGCATCCGGAAAAAATGGAAAGGTAATCCCGCTTTTAGGAGAGTTTCCACCGGTTCAATATGTGGATTCTGCTGCTGTAATAAGGGATGAGGAAGACGAGGAAGAAGAGGTTACGGGGGCAGAGGGAGAAGCTGTAGAGGCATTGGACAATGTGGTATCGGCATATCCGTTTTCTCTGTTTGATTTTCGGGGTGAAGGATACGGAAAATACGGATTGCTTTTTTTTCACCCCTATCTGTTTGATGTTCAGGACAATGACATTTTGATGCAAATCGGGAATGCACCGGAGTTTGTGCAGGACATTGCAGACGGAAAATACCGTTTGTACTATTACGGAAGTGCCGGCTTTGAACAAATTCGTGAAGTTCGCTTGGAACGTGAAGATTGTATTGCATTTCGTAAGACAGAGAAGTGCGGTAAGATTATGGAAAAGGGAGAGCAATACTCCGTTTTGCTTTTAGAGTCTGTCGCAATTCCGGAAAAGAGTGTTACAGTATCAAAAATCGGATTCTCATCTTCGGGAGAAGAACGAGATGCGGAGCTTGTCTGGAACGGAACCTCAGAGCTGGATACCCATAGCTTTCTTCCGTTTGGAGAAACGATAGGTTTATATGATGAATTATACATAGGACATGAGGAGTACTTTTCTAAGCCGGAGGCAAAGGTTACTCTGCGGTTTCATTTGGACTTTGATACACGTCTGGTATCTATTTCCAGACAGCAGCAGGAAGCAGAATTAAAGATAATCAAGAAAAAACCCAAGAGAGACGTTATGGGAGCTCCTGCAGAAGTATTTGCGGATGAAATATCAATAGAATATTATAATGGAATCGGTTGGCGTAAGCTTGTGACCGATGAACCGGTAAAGCAATTGTTTGGTTTGGCAAAATCAGGAATGTGTGAAATCAATTTTCACTGTCCAAAGGACTGGAAACCATTGGAAATCGGTGGCTTCAGTGGACTCAGCATCCGCATTCAGGTAGTTCGGTCGGATAACTGCTATTATCAGCCGGCATTGCATCATTATCCGGTGATTCGTGATTTGAAGATTTCCTATACATATCAGGATTGCTTTGAAAAACCCACGAAGCTGGTAAGCGTTCAAGGAAGCAGAAAAAGGGAATTGACCTCTATCATGGCAGAAAATCCGATGACGCCGGTTTTCTCAATCAGCAGTTATCAGGAAACGGCATTGTATCTCGGATTTGACAAAAAGATGGAGGATGGTCCGGTCAGTCTCTTTGTACAAGTAAAAGAAATGGAAGGCTATCAGAAGGGAAAACTGATTTTTTCTTATTCTACCAGAGAAGGCTTCTCCAGATTAAAGCTGTCCGATTATACGGATGGGCTCAGCCACACCGGAACGATTATGTTTATGCCACCCAGTGATATGGCAAAGCGGGTTCTGGAGGGACAGGAGGCATATTGGATTCGGATCACGGATGAAAATCAATATCTGGAAGACCATCCGTTGCATCAACCGATTATTTGCAATATGCAGATGAACGGTGTGGAAGTCCACAATGTTGATACGATGACGGAAGAGGACTATTACATTGATGCATTTGGCCCAAATATGAAATTTGCTTTAAATGCCCAGAACATTTTGTCATTGGAGCTTTGGGTAAATGAAATGGGACTTTTTTCAGAAACAGAAATGAGACGTATGCTGACAGAAGACCCTGAGAATACAAGAGCAGAGTATTCGTTCCTCGGAGAGATTGAAGAGTTCTATGTAAAATGGAAAGAGGTCGATAACTTTGATCGTTCTGTCTCCGGTGACAGACATTATGCAGTAGATCGTATGAACAGCCGGATTTATTTTGGGGATGGGATACATGTTCAGATACCCCGAAATACAAAAGGCATAGCATTTAAAGTAATGATGAGCCGCTGCAATGGGGAGCTTGCTAATATTGAAGCCGGAAAAATCGGAGCTTCTTTTGGCGGATTGCTGTTTGTGGAACAGCTTTATAACCCAATTCAGGCATATGGCGGCATGAATATGGAAACGGTAGACGAAGCTTTGCGCAGAGGTACGACAATCTTGAATTCCAGAAACCGCCTTGTATCTGCGCAGGATTATGAGCGTGAAGCACTGAATTTTTCCCGCCAGATTGCGCAGGCAAAGATGATTGTCGGCAGGAAAAAGGACGGTAGTTTTTCGCCGGGAGCAATTACACTGGTGCTTCTGATGCAGGACTATGATGAAGGGGAGCATTCATTTTTACATATGCGGCAGCGTCTGCGGGAGCATATTATGGAAAAATGTGAGCTTTCCATACCGGGCAGTGAGATAGAGATTGTAGAACCAATTTTTGTGGAAGTTTCTGTAGAAGCATGGGTACAGGTCATTCGTGCGGATGACAGCTTTGAGGTACAGCAGGATTTGTGTCGTGTTTTGGAAGAGTATCTGAACCCACTTAAAAATGCAGGATGGGATATCGGCAGAATGGTAAAGCCGGCACAAATAGAACTGCGTCTCCATATGGAAAAGGGAAAGGCACTGCTTCATAGATTGTTAGTGACAGCAAAATATCTGGATGAGAACGGACGACATGAAGCTGATTTGGAAAAATTGGCGGGAAATCCCTATGTACTTGTAGTGAGCGGTACTCATAGAATACATTTTGAACAAAACAACTAGGAGAAAATATGTTAAATCCAAAAATGATACCGGGAAAAACCTATGAACAGTTGATGGAAGAAAATTTGGGAAAAATTCCGATTTATTCTGATGAATGGACCAATTTTAATGCAGCAGATCCGGGTATAACCATATTGGAAAATCTGTCAGCATTTCAGGTGCTTCAGCAGGAGCAGATGGATAATGTGCCGGACGCAGTGCGTGCAAAGCTGCTGCAGCTTCTTGGATATAAGCCCATAAAAGGAAAAGGGGCAAAGGTTTATCTGGAGGCGAGAGGCGTTCGTGAAAATTTTCTGATTCCGGCAGATCAACGCTTCAAGGTTGGTGATATCAGCTTTGAGACAACACTGGCAAGAGAGATGACCGCCAGCCATGTCATTGGTATATACGGAAGGAACGAAAAGGGAATTAGGGATTTCAGTCATATATTGGATCGGAATATGCACATCAGCCAATTGCTTTTCGGGAAACATCCCAGAGAAGGAATGGAGTTGTATATTGTATTGGACAGGCCACTCTTACCGGGAGAACAGGGGATTCTCTATGCACGGACAGAGGAACGGTATCATAGAAATGAATTCGCTGAGGAAAGCGGTCAGCTTTTTGGTGAACTGGAATGGAGCTGCTACACAGCTGAAGGATTTGTGCCCATGCAGGTAAAAGATGAGACCCATGGATTTTTAACGGATGGATTGCTCCATTTTACACAGCCGACGCAGGAACCACAGCGGTACGAAGATGATATGATTTCCGGCTATGTCTGGAGGGCAGTGCTGAAGCGGGCAGATTATGATTTACCGCCGGCATTATCTTACCTTACCGGCTTTCTGTTTCCGGTTGTACAGAAAGAAACACTTACCATTACCCATACGTTCCAGAAGGCGACAAATGTTTCTTTGGATTGTGCAATGCTGGAGACCGGATTTGTCCGTGTGTTCTGTAAGGAGCAAAAGGGGACATCCTATCGGATGTATCAGGAGTGCACCGGAGATGCGGAAAAGGGACGGCTGTATTATCGTCAGCGCGATGCTTATGGTTCCCATACCTTTTGTTTTGATAAAAAGCTTTTCGGTTATGGACCGGAGAATGTTAAGAATGCAGTTAAAATTGTGATATACAATGAAGAAATGGCACGGAAATATTATCTGGGAGAAATATACGGCTATGATGGGCAGGAAATCAAGCTTCCCAGAGAGCATATAGTGACGGATACCTTTTCTCTGATTGCAGAAAGAGATGCAGAGGATGGAGGAAAACGTTATGATTTTGTAAAGCCGGGGCGAATGGAGGAGCAGGAGCTTTCTTATTATCTGTATGAGAATGAAGGAAAGATAGTAATACTGGACGCAGGAGAGTATGTAGGAGCAAAGCTATATCTTGCTTCCATTGCCATAACTCTTGGAAAAGAAGGAAATGTCCGGGTGGGAAATACTTTTATTCCGGAGGGATATCAGGAAAATATTTATTTCAGTAATCCGATGGCGGGCAGCGGCGGAAGGTTTCAGGAGTCTTTGGAGGATGTAAGAAAGCGTTTTATCGAGGATATGAACACACCGCATACAGCAGTAATCGGAACAGATTATGAAGCTCTGGTTAAGAAAACACCGGGGTTGTGTATTTCGAAGGTACATGCATGGATGGATACAGAAAAAAATGAAATGCAGGTAGCTGTATTGCCGGGAGGAACGGAGCGTTTTCCCAAGCTTTCGGTTATATACAAAACAGAAATTGAAAAATGGCTGGAAAGTCGCAGACTTCTGTCTACCAGAGTATGTGTACGACAGCCGGTATATCAGCCTGTAGTGACAACCGGAACCATTTATGTCAGACCTCATTATGAAAACTGTAAGGTGCAGATTGAACAGATTATCCGAAAAGAAGTGGATTACATTCAGGGAAGGCAAAATTTTGGCGAAGTGCTTCATTTTGATAAGCTGTTTCATGCGGTAGAGGCATTGGAATGTGTAGGCTACATTTCCGACTTTAGCATTGCTGTGGAGGGCAGTGGATATGCAGCAGCAGAAGGAGCCGATATCCGGCCCGGCGAGAACTGTCTGCTTTATCCGGGGAAGATTAATCTCGAGATTCTTCCAATGCTGGATGAAGGGAGATAGGGGAGGAACATATGGCAGGGATACATTATTCAATTAGACAGAATCGATTAAAGAAAGCATTTCTTCAGGGAATAGAGTACGACGAAGATGGCTGTTTATATTCGGCTGACGGGGAAGAAAGAAGTCACTTTGTTTTGCCGATTTTGGACAGCGGTGTAGAGGACTGTCCCTGGGGACGATTCCATTTTGAACTTGATTTGCCGGAAAATTGTATTTGTTATTTATATGTGGCAGCAAGTAATAGAAGGGTAGGACAGGAGCTGCTGATGAGTGCAGAAAGCAGCCTGTATGAAAAGAAAAAACTGCTGCAGTCTATT
>JAZNIP010000304.1:0-5758 GCA_045577575.1 Lachnospiraceae bacterium
CCTATTCTTTTTCTGTTTCGTGTCCGGGCACGCTCACATATACATCTTCTTTCAAATGAAACCCGCTGCTGATAATTACATCATCCATATTTCCCTTATAAACACTTACCGGCTCCAATGCTACATAAGGTACCTCATAGGTACCGTCATGTAATGTATTTTCTGCCGGAACCTCTTCTCCCTGTGCAAGTGCAATCGCACATTCCGCTGCTTTCTGCGCCAGCTTTTCCACCGGCTTGTACACGGTCATAATCTGCGTTCCCTGCACAATCCTCTGACAGGCTGCCAAATCTGCATCCTGTCCAACCACCTTCAGCTTACCGGCAAGGCGCCTCTCAGCCAGTGCCCGTACAACTGCTGTAGCAATGTCATCGTTCCCGCACATAATGGCATCCGCTTCGTTCACCTCTTTTGCATGGTCATAGACATAGGCCGCTCCAAGCTCTGCTTTCCATCCGTCCGCATGCATACGGTCAACGATTTTGATATTGTAGCGTTTCATAACCTTTTCAAAGCCGCTCTCAACCATAGACACATTATTATCTGCCAACGGTCCGCACAGCATCAGCACGCTTCTTATCCGCTCGCCATCTCTTTTGCTGCTGACAATTCCCTCCGCCATCATCGTACCAACCATCTCATTATCAAAGGATATGTACAAATCCACATTGGCATTTTTAATCAGACGATCATAGGCAATCACCTTAATCCCCGCATTTTTAGCCTTTGTAACAACCTCACTCAGGCTATTGGAATCAATACAAACAACCACAATAACATCCATCTTTTTTTCAATAAAATATTCAATCTGGGCAATTTGTTCTTCAATATCACCGTTTGCATTTTGTACATTGACTTCTGCCCCCATCTCCTTTGCCGTGGAAACAAATACATCCCGGTCTCTCTGCCATCTCTCTATGACAAAGGAGTCAAAGCTCATTCCTATCTGCAGCTTTTCTTCCGTCTCTGTTTTTTCTTCTATAACACGCTCCTCTGCGGTCCCACAACCGGAAAGCAGCCATATTGCAAGCAGGCACAGGGCAAATATCATTGCACATTGATTTCTCTTTTTCATGTTATTTTCCTTCTTTGTATTCGGTGGGTGTCAGTCCGGTGTTTTTCTTAAAGGTACGACTGAAATAATTTGGATCGGCATATCCGATTTCACTGCAAATCTCTTTCATGGACATATCCGTTCCGACAAGCAGCTCCTTCGCACGGTTCATACGAATCTCTGTCATATATTCCACAAAATTTCTGCCGGTTTCCTCTTTAAACAGCTTACTAAAATAGTAGGGACTGATATCTACCTCTCTGGAAACATCATCCAACGATATGTCTTTGTTGTAGTGACTGTCAATAAATTTCCGCGCCCGTTCCACTACGCTGATGGAACGCTCCTCCTTTTTCACTGCTACGTTGCGACAGGCACTTCCCATTTTATCCACAAACCATGTACGGATTTCTTCCATATTAGAGAGCTCCAAAAGTGACGGAAGATAGTTCTGACGGCTTCTAAAATGATAAACACCACCACCGGTTTCATAAGCAATGTGCTCTGACCATAAAACAAATTCCAGTGCTTTTAGTTTAACATCCATCACAAACTCACTGTAATTTTCCTCCATCCAGTCAAAGAAACGGTTTGCCTCTGCCAGAACACCATTCACATCACCCTTTTCCGTCAGCTCAAACAACATCTTTTCATTATCTGCCGGATAGTTTTCTTCGTATTGGACGCCAATCGGCTCGTCATCAATGTGTGCAACCTTATTGGTCGTCTGAATCAATGCATTCAGTGCCTCATTGTAGGATTCCGCAGCTTCATGCATCTGCTTTACCGAACCAAGTCCCACACGGAAAGACACATCGATTCTTGCCTTCAGCTTTCTTGCCAGTTCTCTGGATTTTTCAATCAGAAGAATTCTCTCATTATATTCCAGCTTCGGTTCTTTGCACGGGATCAGTATCGGAATCTTGTTTGCCATAACCGAACCCACAATCCCCGGAAGATAATCAATTGCTACCTCTCGAATTTCTTTATATGCATTTTGCACTCGGATACTTGCTCCAATAGCATTGGTCATATGATTGCCTTCCTGTGACTCACCGCAGACAAGCACAGCCATATAAGCATAATTTTCGGAAATCCCAAGCAAATTTTTAAAATTATCAATATCCTCTTCAAAATATTCATGATACAAAAGGTTTTGTATCAGACCATTCTCAATAATCGGAACGACCGTTTCCATTTTTTCCCGGATGAGCAAATCCTGACTTCTCTTTTCCCGCTCTTTATCAATCTGACGCATTGCCTTTCTGAGTACCTGTATGATTTTATCCCGGTCTACCGGCTTATTCAAATATTCCAAAACGCCCAGATTGATTGCCTCTTTTGCATAATCAAACTTATCATATGCCGACATAATGATAAACACCGTATGGGTATTTAATTCCCGAATTTCCTTCATGGCATCGATACCGTTAATGCCCGGCATCTGGATATCCATAATGGCAATATCCGGTCTGAACCATTCCGCCAGTTCAATCACGCTTCTGCCCGTTTTTGCCGACTCAATGGTACACTCTCCGGCAAATTCCTTTTCTATAATAAACCGTAAAGAATCAAGGACGATTCCCTCATCATCTGCCAACATGATTTTATACATCTTCGTATTCCCCTTCCCGTACAGGAATATAAATAAGTACCTCTGTTCCTTTGTTTTCTCCTTCACTGATAATGGAAATGACATCCTCTTCATTCAGGAAAAGTCGTAGTCTGCCGATTACATTGTCCAGACCGATGCCGTTGGAATCTTTGGAAAGGTCTGCTGCACGCAGACGGCTCGACATAATCTTGTCAATCTTATCCTGTGCGATTCCGATTCCGTTATCCTTAACGCTGATACAGATGGCATCATCCATACGATATACGGACAACAGAATTTCTCCTTCCCAGTCAATATCCCGGATACCGTAATTGACACTGTTTTCCACAATCGGCTGCAAAATCATGCTGGGAACCTGTACATTCAGCAAGGATTCATCAATCTCTTTTCGAAAATGAATGTCTCCCGAAAAGCGGACATTTAGTATGTAGATATAGGTATCTACCAGCTTAATTTCCTCTGCCAGAGTTACGGTATCATTGTTCTTTTTTACATTGTATCGGAAAAAGTCTGCTACATTCTGAACGTATTTGTAGGTACGTTCTGCGCCCTCCATCATAGCAAGCTGAGCTCCTGCATTTAAGGTATTAAACAGAAAATGGGGATTAATCTGCGCCTGCAGATATTTAATCTGAGCATCCTTTAAATGAGTTTCCATCATCAGCTCCTTTTCTTTCAGTGCACGCTCAGTTTCCATACCCTCTTTGATTCGGTCTATGTATTCCTTGATGCTGATAATCATCTGGTTAAATGCCTTACTTACGACACCAACCTCATCCTCGGAAATCACCGGAAGCAGCTCTACCTCCAGATTTCCCTTTGCCACCTGATCCGCCGTACCTGCCAGACGCTGAAGAGGACTGGTAATCGTCCTTGTCATCAATACTACTAACAGCATATTCCCTGCTCCGACCAAAATCAGAGTTATAATATTAATCCACTCCAGATACTGCATGGATACGGAAAGAGCCTGATAGCTGTCTGCATTGGCACGAAACTGCTCATTATTCAAGCTGTAAATATAGGTTGCAATGTATTCATACAACTCTGTTGCTTTTTCATATCGGTTTTTGACTTTTTCAACATTTCCGCCTCGCTTGGCTTCAATTGTCTGATTGGTCAGACTCAAATATTCCTCTGACATATTTTTGATGTTTCGCTCCATCAAACGAAGGTCATTGCCATAAACTTCATCATTCAGCTCTGATATCAGCCCGGAATAGTCCTGTTCATAACGGTAATAATTTTCCATTGCATCACTGGTTCTCGTATTCAGATAAGCAGTCATGCTGGTCTGTACCTCAGATAAAGTATCGGCCAGCTCGTTCAATCCGATATTACTCCGATATACGCTGTCCAACCGATTCATCATATGATTGATATTTACATACATAAACATATTGATAAGCAAAATTGTCAGCGTCGTAATAATAAAGACAAATAACATCTTTGCCCGTATGGAAAGCTTGTGGATTTTATTCATCCTCCTCACCTCCCAAATATTCTCTTACGTTCTGTATGGTAATCAGGTTCGTTCCTACACTAAAGTATTCACTGACATAACCGCCACTACGACATTCCTCCAGTGCTTCCACACAATACTGCCCCATCTCTTCTGTATCAATGGAAATGGTGGCACGCACTACATTACGCTCAATTGCCTTCAATATCGTTTCCGAATCATAATAACCAATAATATCAATCTGCCCTACAATATTATAATCAACCACCGCCTGATACACACAGGAGGTCGAAAGCTCATCCAGACAAATAACTACATCCGGCAGCCCTTCCTCAATAAAAATATTTCGGATGGATTCCTCCGTATCAAAGGCACCTTTATTTTCTACCGCTGCCGCTCTTACCTGTATATTTTCTCTTCCCTGCAGGGCACCCTCTTCCGCCAATGTTTCCTGAATACCTGCATAAATGATATTCTGGCTTGTATCCTCTGTCTCCGCACTCATAAGAACAAGCACATCCAACGCCTCTTTGTCCTCAATGGTCAATACCTGTCTGCCATACTCTCTTCCCAGATTATAATTGCTGACACCGACAAAGCTCTTTCGCACTCCCTGACTGTTATCTCCCAGCACCGTAACAACCGGTATCTCCTTTTTCTGAGCCTCCTCCAAATGCCGCGTAATTATTCCCGACTCATCTGCTTCCAGAATAATACCATCCACCTTTGACGCAATGGCAATCTGCAACAGCTCCTCTTTCGTATAGCCGGTACTCAAATTGCTTCCGAGCATTTCTACATAAACACCCTTTTCCAGCCCTTCCTTCTTTGCACTTTCATAAACAGACTGCCAGAACGCAGATGTATTGTCGGAAACAATCATAACATAGTAGGCATCATAGACATCATAATCCGCCTCACTTAAAAGCTCCGTACTGCGCATCATATTTTCCCTGAAAACAACCATACTTCCGATTGTTACAAGCAATATAAAAGCAACAGAGCAAATACATCCAATCAAAAATGCCCTGTTACTTTTACTATATCGTTTCTGTTCGTTCTCTTCTCTGTTCTGCATTGTTTTGTATTATCCTGCTTACTCTTTTTTCTTTGCTTTGCCGTCCTTCTCTGTTTTTTCCTCAGAAAGACTGTCAATTACCTTTTCAATTAAAAGCTTCTTCATATATACATCAAAACTCAAATAACAGATAAACGCAAATTTATGTAAAAAATCCTGCTGTTCTTCCGGCGCATCCGCAAAAGATGTTTCCGCATTCCGGTATTTTTTCAGTACATCCTCCTTCAGTGCTTCAACCTGCTCCTCCTGCATACTGAATACTTCATTGTAAATCGTCTCCAGATTCATACTTCCCTTTGTTCCGAAATAGTGCTCCGTAATCGGCTGCAGCAACGTCTGAATATCGGTAATCGACAATACATTTTTATAGTAATAAATAAAAATTAAAAGAAGCACATGCTCCTTAGAATATTTCTTTTTTACAGGCGGCGGTAACAAATCATTCTTTGCATAATTGTTAATCATCGTCTTGGTCAGTATTTTATCATTCTCCGGATTGCGGGTTGTATTACGCAGTTTTTTATCCATAAACGTAGTAACCTGATCCAT
>JAZNIP010000305.1:0-8308 GCA_045577575.1 Lachnospiraceae bacterium
TGGAATCAGTCATGGAATGATGGCTCTCGCTATCAATCTATAAACACACTAGACATAATAAGTACTTTAATTAAAGATGATGAATTTTGGAATCTTCTAGAAAAATATATCGAATGCAAACCCACGTTTATCACTTCCCCATGCGAATGTGAAGTTGGGATTGTTACCGACAAAGGTGGCTTTAATCTTAATTCAAAAGTAATCAAAGAGGCTCTTTTGCAACTGATTATACAAAGAATCAAAATTATTTTTAAGGAGGAAAACTAATGGCAAATATCAAAAAAATTATGAATCAAAAAGGAATCAGCTACAAAATTGTTGTATCTATGGGTTACGATATAAATGGTAAAAAACTGCGTCAAACAACAACTTTTATCCCAGATGCTTCTTTGACACCCAAACAAAAAGAAAAAGCAGCTTTAAAATATGCTCTTGATTTTGAAGAAAAGGTTCGAACAGGAAATTTACTTGACGGTAATAAAATCAAATTCAAGACATTTACCGAGAAATGGTTTAAAGATTATGCTGACAATCGTCTGGAGCAAACAACACTGGAAAGCTATCACGATTATCTAAACTGGTACATATTAGCTGAAATCGGGAATATGAATATGTCTGATATAAAGCCTTTACATTTACAGCAGTTTTATACAAAACTATCAGAAACCCCTACCAAGAGAACCGGAAAGTTGCTCAGTTCCTCCACAATCAAAAAAATACATGCTCTTATCAGCAGTATTATGAATATTGCTTTGAAATGGAATGTCATTGATTCTAACCCCTGTACACGTGTTTTTCTCCCAAAACAGGACACAAATACAAAAGTCGATAACTGCTTTACCTTTGAGCAATGTGAAATCTTTTTAAATGCGCTTGAAAAGGAATATCCGGTAAAAATATCAGCTCACACAAATAAACACCAAAACGGAACAATTTACGCAGTTTCAGACTATACACAAAAGCACCGTATCCCAACACAGTATAAAATCTTCTTTCAAATGCCATTGTTCCGAGGTTTTAGACGCGGAGAGCTGATTGCCTTGTCATGGAATGATATTGATTTTGAACACAATCTGGTCTATATCACAAAATCAGCAGCAAAAACAAGGAACGGACAAATTACAAAAGCTCCAAAATCCAAAACCTCTAATCGAACCGTAAATCTTCCTGATTTTGTTATGATTAAATTAAAGCAATACCACAAGGAATATAAATTACTGCAAATGCAACTAGGCTCACAATGGGCAACTGATGAAAACGGGAAACGTCTAGAATACATTTTCATCCAATGGAACGGGAAGCAAATGGATTTGGATTCTCCTACACACAAATTCAAAGAAATTATAGAAATGCATAATAAAAACGTGGATGACTTTAATTTAAAATTACCAAAAGACGTATCATTGCATGGATTGCGCCATACAAGTGCCTCTCTGCTTATCAGTCAGAATACAGACGTGCAGACAGTATCACACCGGCTCGGTCATTCCAGTGCAAACGTCACACTTAATATTTACAGCCATGCATTTCAGAAAATGGATGAAACCGCTGCCAACACCTTAGAGCAGATGTTTAAAAGTAAAAATGCTTAGTATAGTCACTAAAAAGTCACTTTTTTCAATTCTAGCGTTGTTTTCCCATTCCCAATTCAAAGCAAAAAAATAGCGGAAACCCTTATATCTAAAGGCTTCCGCATTCAGCTGCTAACGGGAATCGGACCCGTGACCTCCGCACTACCAATGCGACGCTCTACCTACTGAGCCATAGCAGCAATACTATGGTATTATAGCCCGATTCCCATTATTTTGTCAACTACATTTTTTCTTTTTAAGGATGTTTTTCATTTATCTGAAAAACATTATTTTAAGTCGGCTACTGTTATAGCCTTTACATTCGATGTTCTTCCGTCAGCAGAAGAAGGAATCGTCAGGATGCCTGCCTTTAATTGTTCAACTGCCTTCTGATGCTGCTCTTCATCCCAGTCTGTACCGGTAATCTTCCAGTTATTGTCTGTCTCCGGTGTCAATACGCCACCTTTTTCCTTTAAGATGTAATCGCCGATTAATTCACGCACTCCACCGATATCGCCACAGACATCGATTTCCAGAATCTTCGGAAGCTCCTGACCCTCCTGGAATACTGCACCATAGGATGCTAACTGGCTGGATGCACGGTAATTGTTTACTGCCATAATAAATTCATCCGTATCCTTTACCGGAGTGCCGTCCTTCTTTGTCAGATTCTCAATTCTGGAGCCCGGCTCATTTGCAATGTTGATTTCGTAATTAACGCCTGCAAACATGTCATATAAGTATCCACGCATATTCGGGTTGAAGGAAACAGTCAAATCTCCCGGCTGATATGTATTGTAGTAGGAAGCGCTCCACTCCATATACTGTTTGAGCTGTGCACCGTTAATTTTCATTTTATAAAGAGTATTGGCATACTTGTAAACAAGAGCCATATCACATTTTTTAATATCACCCGGGTGCATGTTTGCATCGTTTACAAACAATGCTGCTGCGGAAATATCCGCTCCCGTATAATGCATCTGTACCTCATTGATTAAATCAACCAAAGCAGTATCCTGAATCTGCGCGGTCGGAATTTCCTTGATTTCATTTTCCGGAGCAAGACTGCCGCCCTCCAGCTTGGCAATTACGGTTTCTGCATTCATCACCGCACGCACATGAGGTACTACCAGCTTTTCTGCCAAGTCTTTGTCAACCGCATATTTGCTGATATCATGCAGTTTCCGGTTCACATCTGTTACCGCCCAGCTTCCATCCTCATCGCGTTCCACATCAATCAGTATCTGTGCCATAGTTGCCCCGCCGTTTTTGTTTTCAACAATCGGCACACCATTAATTACTTCATCTTCAATCGCCTGATGTCCATGTGCTGCAATAATCAGGTCAAGTTCCGGACATGCATTTGCCAAATCAGCCACACCGGAGCCTGCCACATCATATTCATTTTCTACCATCATATGCTCTACGGCAACTAAAACGTCTACCTTATCCTGAAGCTCTGCAATCACTGCTTTTGTCTCCTCGACCGGATTTGTTACCTGCCAGCCCTTCAGATTTTCAGCATCCCATCTGGTAATATTCGGAGTTACCATACCGATTAAACCAACCCTAATGCCGCCTTTTTCAATAATCATATAATCCTCACCAAGCGGTGTTCCGTCCGGGCTGTATACATTACCGCAAAGGAATCTCGCATTGGACTGAGGAAGAATACCCAAAAGTGTATCCATTCCAAAATTAAATTCATGATTTCCTGCTACCCATACATCATAGCCGATTTCATTCATTGCCATAATCATCGGATGAATCGTATCATTCAAAAACAGCTCTGCAGAATTATCCTGAATCGTATCTCCTGCATCAATTACAATCGTATTATCATTCCGAAGTGCCTTTACCGCTGTCGCAATCTGCGTAGAGCTTCCCGATGTACTGACCTCATTCAAAGCATAATCATACGGAGCCATTTTTCCGTGTACATCGCTGGTTGCCAAAATCTGCAGCTGCACCGAATCAGCAGCTTCTGCCGCCATCACCTTTCCGCTGCCAAAAGCCATTGACAATACCATTGCAGTCATGGCAAATACAGCCATCATACTTCTCTTTTTCATTGTAAACCCTCCTATATTTTCTCCACAAAAATTTATTTGTGGACAATCATCATAGCAAAATTTACCGCAAAAAACAAGTTTCCCCATTGATATTTATACATAAATAATGTCTACTCCACCCAAATTCACACTACCGCTAAGCACAAGCGTCACTTTTCCGTCCGGACAATTTCGATTTTTTTCTTCCACGGCTCCAAGTGAAGTGTTCACATCATTTACTACCGCCCACTCCTTCGGAATATAAAGCTCCATCCCTGCAAACTTCACCTGAATGGAGGCATATGCTTTTGCATCCTTTACCTGTGCATTGTTAAAATAAACTGTCATTGCGCCAAATGCACAGTCCAATTCTGCCTGTTTAAAATTGTCACAATTCACATATTTTGTACTCGCACCGAATTTCGTCGTCTGCTTTATATAACCGTTTTCCTCTATATCTATAATTACGTTATGCTGTGGTCTGTGCTTCTTCCACTCCTCTTCATAAAAATAATCTTTTTTATTTTTTTTCGGAAATAAAAAAGCCAATCCGCAATTTACTAAAACAGCAGCTCCAAGCACCGTCCACGGTGTCAGCTCCTCAATCCCCAGTGGTTTATCATAAGTAATCAGCAAAAATGCTATGGAAAATATAACATCCCTGTAATTGCGTTCAAAAATTCCTTTTATCAGAACCGCCGCCAAAAATATCGTAAACAAAAGCGACCAAAAACCAATTTCTCCCAAAAGTCCCAATTTGCAAACAATCAAAAAAATTGACGCTAAGATACAACCGATTCCCCAAAATATATTTCTTTTTTTCATATCTATTCCTCTCTTCCTCTTACTGCGTTTCTTTCTTCCAATAAATATTTCAATGCCTTGTAATAATTTCGTGAAACATATACCTTTTTATGTGTACTGCGAAACTCTACCACACTGGAAGCCGTCAGGTTTCTCGTTATACTATATATCTCTTCCACATTTAAAATTGTGGATTTGGATACTCTCATAAAAACCGTAGGCAATATTTTTTCCAGTTCATACAAGCGATACCTGACCTGAAATACATCCTCTGCCGTATGTGCATGAATACCGTTTTCCGAAGTTTCAAAAAATAAAATCTTTCGAATCGGAAAATAAAACTCTTTTTCTCCCTGATAAAATGTAATTTTGCTTTCCAAAAAGGCAGTACCGGTAATCAGCCTCTGCAAGTTTTGTATTTCCCCGTTCAACTCCGCACAGCGTATAATCACTTCACTTTCGCCTACATCATTATCAATTTCAATTCGTACCTTCATTTTTATTCTTTCCCCTTATATTCTGTGACCACAGTGACAGTATATAAAATCCTTCTTAAAAATGAAACCGTTTTTTCCTAACAGGTAATAAAAATGCCCCAAGAGGTATGTATTTCCTCTCAAGGCATTTCCAAAATATCATTCCACTACACCATTACATTTTTTCGATAAAGCTGACCCCTTCTATCCCACCGAGCAGCGACAGCATTTCCTCCTGTGTACGCTTTTTCCTGCTCTGTAATGTCAGCACTACATTCAATTCCCTGTTTTTGGAATATTTATTCTTATTAAGCTGAATATTGTATACGTCAAATTCCATCGCTCTGACTGCCACCAGAAACGAACCAAATGTCTTTTTACCGTCAAATTCCAGATAAACATCAACAACATTGGAACGGTTACGAATAATACCGTCCATTTTTTCTAAAAATTCCATAATCAGAAATACCAAAATGCCGCTGATAACAGCTCCTTCGTAAAATCCGATTCCTATGGCAAGCCCACAGCAGGCAGACGTCCACATTCCGGCAGCTGTTGTAATACCCTTTATCTGCTGTCTTCCGGTTACAATAATCGTTCCCGCACCAAGAAAACCGATACCGCTGATTACCTGCGCTCCCATTCTGGCCGGATCACTTGCTCCAAAGGTCTGAAATATGTACTGATTTGTCATCATCACAAGAGCTGCTCCCAGACAGACAAGTACATAGGTACGAAAACCTGCCGGTCGATTTTTTCTACCACGCTCCAGTCCAAGTATTCCGCCAATCGCAAGTGACAAAATAATTCTCAGGCAAATCGATAACATGTTCAACTCCCGCAAGTACTCCATTCCTTTCAGCATCTCTTTCCCTCCTTTTATTTCTCCAGCACCCGTCTCAGCTTTCCCTTAATTCTCTGAATGGCATTGTCAACCGATTTTCCGTCTCTTCCAAGCACTCTTGCTATCTGCGCATAGCCCATTCCGGTACAATGTAAATCAAGCACCTGTTTTTCAAAGCTACTGAGCTGCTTGTCAATGAACTCCTCCAATAGCTGTACGTTTTCCTTATCAATCCATTCCTCCTCGGGACTTCTTTCAGACAGCGAGCTAAGTACATTTACAAGCTCAGTCTCCTCTCCACCGTTTTCCCCCTGCTCCCGCACATCACTATAAAGTGAGATATAGGAATTGAGAGGTGTATGTTTTTTTCTTCTGGAAGCCTGCACCGCCGTATACATCTGCCTTGATACGCATAAATCCGCAAAGGTCAAAAAGCTGGCATCTCTGCCCATATCATAATCTCTAAGAGCCTTAAACAGTCCAATCATCCCCTCCTGAATTAAATCCTCGCTGTCAGCACCGAGAATATACATGGACTTTGCCTTGCTCCGCACCAGATTTTTATATTTGTTCATTAAAAAATCAGTGATGCCTGTTTCTCCGTCTCTTAGCCTAACGATTAACTCCTCATCACTGATTCCTGTATAGTCCTTCTCCATCAGCTCATCCTCTGACGAACAATCTCATATGCAAGCACTCCTGCTGCCACAGATGCATTCAATGAATCAATACTGCCTTTCATCGGAATCGAAGCGACAAAATCACATTTTTCCTTCACCAGACGACCTACACCGTCACCCTCATTCCCGATAACAAGTCCAATGGCTCCCTTCAAATCCAAATCATACATTACTGTACCGCCCATATCTGCACAGACAAACCAGAGCCCCTCTTTTTTCAGCTCCTCAATCGTCTTTGCCAGATTGGTCACCTTTGCTACCGGTGTGTAATTCAATGCACCTGCAGAGGTCCTTGCTACCGTTGCAGTCAGCCCTACTGCTCTGTTTTTCGGTATAATAACCCCATGTGCACCTGCCAGATTGGCGGTACGGATAATTGCTCCCAGATTATGCGGGTCTTCGATATTATCCAACAAAAAAAGAAACGGTGGCTCTCCTTTTTCTCTGGCTGCCTTCAGCAAATCCTCTACCTCAGCATATTCATATGCCGCAGCATAAGCAATCACGCCCTGATGCTTTCCGGTCTGAGAAAGCTGATCAAGTCGCTCCTTTGGTACATATTTTACAAGCGTATCCTGCTTTTTCGCCTCCCGCTTGATGGTCATAATCGGTCCGTCCTGACAGCCATCCAGTATATACAGCTTGTCAATGGTTTTGCCTCCGCGAAAAGCCTCGATAACCGCATTACGCCCTTCTATTGTAAATGTTTCATAGCCCATAGCTTACATCCTTTATATTGTAAATTCTGCCTTTTCCAAGCCCAATGTTATCAGCTCCAGAATCCGTTCAAAACGATCTGACAAATACAGATATCCAATCAATGCTTCCATACCGGTTGCCTTACGGTAATCCTCTATAGAAGCATTCTTGGCAGCCGTATGCGATTTCGCATTTCTTCCTCGCTTATATACAGCCTGCTCCTCCTGCGTAAGCACCTCTGACAATGCCTCTATGATTGCTGCCTGTGCTCCCGCATTCACATATTTTACTGCATGTCTGTGTAGCAGATTGGCGGCCTTATTGCCACGCTCCACTACAACCGTACGGATAATCAAATCATACACCGCATCCCCGATATATGCCAGTGTCAGCGGAGAGAAGCTGCGTACATCCGCATCTTTGCACGAAAAGACCTTTTTTATTTGCAAAAGCATGCTTACGCTCTCTTCCATTTTACTCCTTCTCTTGTATCCTCCAGAATAATGCCTTTCTCAAGCAATTCATTACGGATAGCATCTGCTTTTGCAAAATCCTTTGCCTTTCTGGCTGCCTGTCTTGCCTCAATCATCGCTTCAATATCCGCATCCAGCATTTCTTCCTTTTTGTCTACAATCAATCCCAATATATCTGCCAATGTACGAATCAGAGAAAGAAGTCCCTCCAAAAATACCTTAGAGCTTTCACCGTTCACTTTTGTGTTTGTAAACTTAACAAGCTCAAAAATTGCAGAAATAGCATCTGCCGTATTGATATCATCATCCATAGCAGCTTCAAATTTTTCGCGATAGCTCTCTGCTTCCTTTAACAATGCCTCTTCTTCTGCTGTCAAAGCATCACTCTTTGCACCGGAAAGCAGGAATTTTAAATTTTCCACACTGGTTACAATTCTTTCCAAGCCGTTTCCTGCCGCTTCCATCAAATCCGCACTGAAATTTAACGGACTTCTGTAATGAGCCGACAACATAAAGAAACGCAGTACCTGTAAATCATATTTTTCCGCAATGTCTCTGACGGTAAAGAAATTACCGAGAGATTTGGACATCTTTTTATTATCAATATTTAAAAATGCATTATGCATCCAATATCTTGCAAAGGTTTTACCGTTTGCCGCCTCGGACTGAGCAATTTCATTTTCATGGTGAGGGAAAACCAAGTCCTCACC
>JAZNIP010000306.1:0-2897 GCA_045577575.1 Lachnospiraceae bacterium
GCTACGATCCGACTTGGCATAACCCCTTCTGACACTTCTGTCATTTTTTCCATTTTAAGCTCAGAAACGGTTGTTTTTGTATAAAGCCGCTTTAAATTTTCCCACGGATAAGCATACGCAAACCGCTCCTTGAATGTCTGCTGCCAATCTGCTCTGCCATATTCCCCGGCAGCCTCCTCCAAATACTGCTGTCGCAGTTTCTCTTCGACCGCCACTTCCATCTCATCGGCCACCAAGTCCTCCATGCCTATCACTTGACATTCTTCCCAAACAGGAAGCACAAAGTCCAGTAGACTTCCGGCGGTGGAAAGAGTCAGAAACGAGCTGATGTCACTTTTTTGTACCCATATCCTGCCTGCCTCGTCTGCTTTTGTCATTCCCAGAGCCGCCAACTTCTTTTCCGGCTCAGAAACGGTTGCTGTCATAATCAGCTTTTCCTTTGCACGAGTCATCGCCACATACAAAATGCGCAGTTCTTCCCCCAAATTATCCAGTTGTTGTTTGCGTGCCAGTATATTTCTGCGAAGCGTCGTACGACGCAGTCGCAGCTTAGGGTCTACAAATTCACAACCAATGCCGAAATCCACATCCATTAACAAACTTTTTGTCTGATCCTGTATGTTAAAGCGTTTTGCAAGTCCTGCAACAATGCAAACCGGAAATTCCAGACCTTTGCTTTTATGAATGCTCATTATCCGCACTACATCTGCATGTTCATCCACAACTCCCGCTTCTCCATAATCCACATCGTACTTTTCCAGTTGTTCCATATAGCGAATAAAAGCAAACAGTCCGTGACTTCCCGTCTTTTCAAAAGAAGCAGCCTTTAAAAGCAACATTTCTAAATTCGCCTTGCGACGTTCGCCTCCCGGAAATGCTGTCATATATTGCATATATCCGGTTTCTGCCATCACCTCACGAAGCAGCTGTCTCACCGACGCATACGGTACCCTGCTTCTGTATTTTTTTATCATTTCGAGAAAATGCCTTACTTTTTCCCGAAGTATCATTTCTGTCTCAGCTTCCTCATAATATGACAAGAGTGCTTCATACAGCTTTCCTGTAGGATATGCCCCTCGCAATTTCGCAATCTCCTGCTCTGAAAAATCTCCCAGCGGAGAGTGCATCACTCCAAATAGCGGAATATCCTGCAACGGATTATCCAATACCCTCAGAAAATGCAGCATTGTCCGTATTTCCTCCGACTCAAAATATCCGGTGGATGCCGCTGTGTGTGCCGGGATACCGTACTGCTTAAGCACCGTCTGCAGGGCCTCATCCCAACCGCTGCTGCTTCGCAATAATATTGCCATATCCCCGTATCTGACAGGTCTCAGCTTTCCGCTCTCCTTGTCCGTTACCTGATAGCTTTCCATCAGCTTTCGGATTCTTTCTGCAAGCAGCATTGCCTCCTGCTCTGCCTTACCGGTTTTCTTTTCTGCATCTTCTTTCAAGAGCAGCAGCTCCGGCTTGGCATCCGCATATTCCGGATAAATCGCTCCCGGATAAAGCGCCGCCTCCTCATCGTATTCGATTCCGCCCAATTCCCTTCCCATAATTCGGTAAAACACATGATTTACGCATTCCGTTACTTCCTTACGGCTTCGAAAATTTTTACGCAGACTAATCTTTCTTTCCGGTCCCTCTGTTGAATACCGCTCATATTTCTCCATAAAAATTTCCGGTCTGGCAAGTCGGAAACGATATATACTCTGCTTCACATCCCCTACCATAAAACGATTATATCTGCCGTCCGCTTCACCCGAAATGCTTTGGAGCAAATATTCCTGTACCAGATTGCTGTCCTGATATTCATCAATCATAATCTCATGGAAATAGCTGCGGTAGTCCTTTGCCGCCTTAGACGGTACATAGCCTCCATCCTCGGTTTCCTCCAGCAAAATCTGAAGTGCATAATGCTCCATGTCACTAAAATCCAATATATTTTTTTCACGTTTTTTTTCGGTCAGGCGCTCACCAAACTGAAGTGTCAGCTCTGTCAATGTCCTGATAAGGCGACTGCTTTTTTGCATTTCACAAACAGCGCTCTCCGGTGATATGAAAAAATATCTCTTTTGCAGTTTCTCAATCGCTGTCTTTATTTCACCGCGCATCCCCTTAACAAGCTCGCGCTTATCGGCGGATACACTGTCATCCTTTTTGGATGGCAGCCTTCCGAATGAAAGCTTCTCAAACACCCTTCCATATGCGACAAAGCCGGATTGATGCTCACATCCTCTCAGCATCTCTCTCTCGGCTTCCAAAACCGGTGCATACATATATGGGCCATCCGGTTCCTCGCAAACGGAAAGAGCACTTGCTAATCGCTCTATACAGCCTGCAACCGTCTTTTCCATATCCTCTGTGGCAAATTTCATCCACACCATTTCCTCTGCTTCGGTCATGCTCTCCGGCGCAGCCTCCTGCGCTGCCTTTCTCAACCAGCTCTCAGGAAACGGATAGCTTCCGGCAAATTCATGCAACCGCAGAATATACTCTGTCAGGGTTCGTTCATCACCGCTTTGATTCAGACTTTCCAGACATTCCAAAAAATCCGCATCACCGTCTGTAAAGCATTCCTCCATCAGCTCATCCATTACCTCTGCCCGCAGCAGCTTCAGTTCTCCCTCATCTGCCACGCGAAATCCGGGGTCCAATCCGATGTCATTAAAATTATTTCGGATAACAAACAGGCAAAAACTATCAATTGTTGTAATCTGCGCATTGTGCAAAAGTGTCATCTGCCTCTGCAAATGCTCATTCTCCGGCTCCTTTTCCAATTGCTTAGTAAGTGCGATACTGATACGCTCTCTCATTTCGGCTGCTGCCGCATTGGTAAACGTAACGATAAGCAGCCGGTCGATATCGACCGGCTGCTTCGGATTAAGTCGGATCGT
>JAZNIP010000307.1:0-2138 GCA_045577575.1 Lachnospiraceae bacterium
GCTAAAATGCCGATTCAATCCCTTATACAATACTTCTCCGCTGTCCGAATAAGCTCCGGCTGCAATCTTTCCTCCTGAAAGAAGCCGACCGCCGATTGCTGCCACATCACTTCGCTGCATCAGAATATCTCCTTCATATTCCACACGGAAAAATCCAAGATGCTTTGTATGCACAACCCGTACCTTCCATCCCTGATTTCTGCAAAAATCCTCTACTGCACGTTTGCCTGCTTCATAGGCATACATTTTACTCTGAGGATTTTCTGCCGTAGAACCGGTATGGCACCGCCAATGGTAAAGTATATACGGCACATGGACAATTTTGCCTGTCGTATTTAACAGCTCTTTTGCTGCTCTCAGCACCAAATCATGATCCTGTGCTCCGTCATAATCTCCACGAAAACGTATGGCTTTCATCAGCTCAGCTTTCATTATGAGAAAATGGCAAATATAGTTATTACTAAGAAGCAAATCCAGATTAAAGCCCGTCTTATAATGAGGTTCATAAAACGCTGTCATGTCACCGTTTCCTTTATCCTCATCCGAATAGAGCATACACGGTCTTTCCCCCAGCTTCTTTTTTTCATCCTCAATCGCTTCCATCATACGATAAAGAGCATCAGCCTCTAATGTGTCATCGTGATCCAACAAACCGATATAGCTTCCTGTCGCCGCATCAAGTGCTGCATTGGTATTTTCTGAAATACCATTATTTTGAGACAAACGAATATAGCAAATCCTCTCATCCTTATAGTATTGCATTTCTTTTTCCAGTTTATCCGACGGACTGGCATCTGCAATAATCAGTTCAAAATGCGGATATGTCTGAACCAAAACAGAGTCTATCATCTCACGAAAATGCATCGTATCCGTTTCATATGCCGGTACTAAAATACTGATTTTTTCCGGCTGTTCCCACACCCTTTTCTGCTGTGTTTCCAATTCCTGCTCCGTCAACACACGTTTTTTATAGATTTGCTTATTTTGTCCGACACGCTCTATCCCTGCATAAAAAGCAGACATAACACCATTCTTTTTACAATACCTGTATGCTTTTTTCAAATTTGCCGGATTTAAAATCGTTCCTGCCATTGTCTGCTCCGTTATCTGCCTGTTTCTGTTTCGTCAATATAGAAAAGGCTGCTGCATGTTGCAACAGCCCCTTGATTATTCATACTAGAAATTTACTTCCCCGTCATGCTCCAATAAAGATACACCCTTCACACCGTCCAAAGCCTGCAGCTTCTGCAGCATATCAGATGCCTCTTTCACACGACACTCGATTACAAAATCTGCTCCTGCAATCGATGCATTTCTGGATTTCACAGTAGGATGCTTGCTTCCTGCTTTTACAATCTCCATAATTTCTGTTTCTTTTTCAAGAGATGCACAATTCACTACAAGAATGCTGCTTGCCATTCCTACCGGTGTCAGCTCTAACGCGAACAATCCGATGGTTACAATCAAAGAAGAAATAATTGCAATTTCATAAATTCCGGCACCGCAGATAATACCGATACTGATGGACCAGAATAAAAATACCAAATCCTTTGGATCCTTTACTGCCGTACGGAAACGAACGATGGAAAGCGCACCAACCATACCAAGTGAAATTGCCAGATTCGACTGCATTGCTAAAATAATGCTTGCCGTAATTACTGCAATCGCTGCCAGTGAAACATTAAATGTCTTATTGTAAAAGGTCTTTCTTGTCGAAAGATAATAAACAGCAAAGATATATAACGCCAGAATAATTGTAATTCCTAATGTAATACATACGGTTGTTGTTGTAATATTGCTGCCCGCAAAGCTTTCCAGTACGGACTTTTTGATAACATCTCTAAAACTCATCTTATTCTACCTCCTGCACAGGGAACTGTGTATTTTCTTCCTAAGTAATATTTGGAAAAGCTTGTCTGCTGTAATCTTCCGATTTCAAGGTTGTCCCGAATAAATGCCGGAAGATATTCATCAAACTTAACCTCAAGCAACTGCTGCCCTTTGGCAAGCACCGGATACCGCAACGTATCCTTTTCAAAGAAACGCTCTATTTCTGTTGATGCCGAAATATTTCTGTCAAAGGTAATTCTGACATTGCCTGCCGGATATACGAAAGGAATCCTTTCATATTCCACAAT
>JAZNIP010000308.1:0-9390 GCA_045577575.1 Lachnospiraceae bacterium
TGATTTATGACATTGTCTTCCTAAGACCGCTTGGCCTCCGACTTATCATCCACGTCAATGCTGTATGCCGCAGGCTGCTTTGGCAATCCCGGCATCGTCATGACCGTTCCGGTCAATACTACAATAAATCCCGCTCCTGCAGAGACATACACCTCTCTTACTGTCATGGTAAAGCCCTCCGGTCTTCCTAACAGCGTCTGGTCATCCGACAAAGAATACTGTGTTTTCGCCATGCAGACCGGCATATTTCCAAAGCCGATACTTTCCAGCTTGGCAATCTGGCTGTTTGCGCTTCCTACATAAGAAACACCTGCCGCACCATAGATTTCTTTTGCAACAGTCTCTATTTTTTCTTTAATGGAAAGCTCATCCCCATACAATACTTTAAAATGACTTTCCTTTGTCTCAAGTGTATGTAATACCTTATTGGCAAGTGCAATACCACCTTCGCCACCTTTTTCCCATACCTCTGAGATTTCAAAATCACAATTTCTCTCTTCACAGAATTTCTTAACAAAGGCAATCTCAGCCTCAGTATCGGTAACAAAGGAATTTAAGGTTACAACAACGGGAACCTGATATTTCTGTAAATTCTCAATATGTTTTTCCAGATTAACAATACCTGCCTTTAAGGCTTCCAGATTTTCACTGCCAAGCTCTGCCTTCGGCACGCCCCCATTATATTTTAATGCACGGATTGTAGCTACAAGCACCACAGCATCCGGCTTTAAATCTGCCATCCGGCATTTAATGTCAAAGAATTTTTCAGCACCTAAATCTGCACCAAAGCCTGCCTCTGTAATTACATAATCTGCCATTTTTAAGGCTGCCTTTGTGGCACGCACGGAATTGCAGCCATGCGCAATGTTGGCAAACGGACCACCATGTACAAGTGCCGGAGTATGTTCCAGTGTCTGAATCAGATTTGGCTTTAAAGCATCCTTTAAAAGAGCTGCCATTGCACCAACCGCCTGAAGCTGTCCCGCCGTAATTGGCTCTCCCGCAAAATTATATGCAACTACCATACGGGATAATCTTGCTTTTAAGTCCTCCATATCGTCCGCCAGACAAAGCACTGCCATGATTTCAGATGCAACCGTAATTACAAAATGGTCTTCTCTGACCATACCGTCCATCTTATTTCCAAGACCGACTACAACATTGCGAAGTACTCTGTCATTCATATCGAGACAACGCTTCCATACAATCTGTCTCGGATCAATACCGAGCTCATTTCCCTGTTGAATATGATTGTCCAGTACCGCTGCAAGTAAATTGTTTGCAGAGGTAATAGCATGAAAGTCACCTGTAAAGTGCAGGTTTAAGTCCTCCATCGGTACAACCTGGGCATAACCGCCGCCTGCCGCTCCTCCTTTAATGCCGAAGCATGGTCCAAGGGACGGCTCCCGCAGTGCAATGACTGCCTTTTTTCCCAGCTTTCCAAACGCCTGTCCGAGACCTACACTGGTCGTTGTTTTTCCTTCACCTGCCGGAGTCGGATTAATCGCTGTCACGAGAATCAGTTTTCCGTCAGGATTGTCTTTGATTTCGTCCAAATACTCATCTGAAATTTTTGCCTTATACTTTCCGTAAAGCTCTAATTCATCCGGTGTAATGGATAACTTCTCAGCAATTTGAACAATCGGCTCCATAACGGCTTCCTGTGCAATCTGAATGTCAGTTTTCATAGTGGCTCCTCCTTGTGTATTTCTATACATATTCTTCAATGTACTGTTCAAATTCTTCCATGCTCATTAAAATCTTGCGAGGCTTTGTTCCTTCTTCCTCACCGACTACACCTGCTTCGTAAAGCTGATCCATAATTCTTGCCGCACGGTTAAATCCAATTTTAAAGGCTCTCTGTAATAATCCGATAGATGCCTTGTCTTTGTCAATAATAAATCGTCCTGCTTCTACAAAATAGTCGTCCCGCTGCGCACCTCCGCCGCCGGACGCACCGCCTCCCGAAGCGGTTCCCATACTCTGAATCTTTTCTTCTACATCATTGCTGTAAACATTTCCGATTGCCTGATTTTTCAAAAAGTCAACTACATCGCCTACTTCTTTGTCAGAAACAAATGCCCCCTGAATACGCGCCGGCTTCGGGTATCCCTGCGGATAGAAAAGCATATCACCCTTGCCAAGCAACTTTTCCGCACCGTTCATATCCAGAATCGTACGGGAATCCACACCGCTGGATACCGCAAAGGCAACACGGCTTGGCATATTTGCTTTAATCAAACCGGTAATAACATCCACACTCGGTCTCTGTGTAGCAATAATCAAATGAATACCACAGGCTCTTGCAAGCTGTGCCAGACGACAGATGGACTCCTCCACCTCCCCCGGTGCAACCATCATAAGGTCTGCAAGCTCATCTACAATAATGACAATCTGCGGAAGCTTCTCAGGGGCATCCGGACTGCCTGCCATAGCTTCTGCTTTTTTGTTGTATCCCTTTAAATCCCGTACATTTAAATCTGCAAACTTTTTGTAACGGTCTGTCATCTCCGCAACACCCCAATGCAGTGCACCTGCCGCTTTTTTCGGGTCGGTCACCACAGGAATTAAAAGATGCGGAATGCCATTGTATACACTAAGCTCAACTACCTTCGGATCAATCATAATCATTTTTACATCATCCGGTGAAGCCTTATACAAAATACTCATAATCAAGGTATTAATGCACACACTCTTACCGGAACCGGTAGCTCCCGCAATAAGCATATGCGGCATTTTCGCAATGTCTGTCACAATGGTTTTGCCACCGATATCTTTACCTACCGCAAATGCAAGATTTTCCTGAAAGCCTTTAAACTCTTTGGCTTCCAAAAGGTCTCTGAGTACTACCGTTGAGTTTTCTTTATTTGGAACTTCGATTCCGACTGCCGCCTTTCCGGGTATCGGTGCTTCGATTCGAATATCCGTTGCAGCCAGATTAAGTTTAATATCATCTGCCAGATTAACAATTTTACTTACCTTTACTCCTGCCTCCGGTTGAAGCTCATAACGGGTAACAGACGGTCCCTGACTGATATCGGTCACCGTAACCTTTACTCCAAAGGTAAGTAGAGTCTGCTGCAAACGCATTGCGGTTTCCTTTAACTGATTTGCCGTATCACCTGAGCCCTTTCCGGCTCCCTTCTGTAATAAATCAATCGGAGGGAACATATACTTTTTGGTCGGAGCAGATGCCTTTGCCTGTGCATTTGCTGGCGGCTCCATCAAAGCAGACTTTTCAGCTTTTGCAGTCTTTTCTCCTGAAACCGCCTTAGGTCTCTCTCTCCGTACTACCTTGTCTACAGATGGCTCCGGCTGTATCTCCGGCTGTTCCGGTGCATACGGGCGAACTACAAGCTCGGGCATAGGATCTGCCATCGATTGCGTTGTATTAACTACTTTTGCAGCTTCAACCGCTCCCATATATTCCGCTTCCATTTCAATCGGATGAATTTCATCGGAATAAGTCTCCTTCTTCTCCGATGTATGAATGCGAATCCGCTCCATTTCCGTTTCTTCATTTAAAGTAATTTCATGAATATCGTCTCTGCGAGCCGCATCCTTTTTCTCGCTTTCCTTAGACAGACTGGTATCTAACATTACACCCGATACCTTTTTGTCCATACGAAGAATTTTTTCCTGCTCCTCCTGCTCACGCAGAAGCGCCTCTTCCTCCCGACGTCTGCGTTCCTCTTCACGTCGTCTCTCAGTTCGTTCTCTTCTACGCTCAGAATCCTCTTTTGCCGTCTCATACACCTTACGACTTCCTGCTTCCACACCACGCAGCAGAGACTTCTCGGTAATAATCACTATACAAATAATCGCAAGTACAATTATAACCAGTATCGTACCCGCCTTGTCCAAAAAATGATTCAAAATATAGGAAACGCTTCCAAAGAGCAGACCGCCTCCGCATTTTTCAATGCTGCACTGCTCATAAAGCATCTTAATATCATATTTCTCCATTTCAAGCGATGCACCATTTATCATGTCTAACACAATGCCGATTAAAAATACAAATACAACTCCGGCCGTCAGCTTAAGCGTTGCTATCCGCTCTCCTTTGTTTGCAAGCCGAAATGCAATTGCCACAAAAATAAGCACCGGAATAATATATGCCAATAATCCGAATATTCCAAAAAGAATATGACTGATAGTATTTCCTACCGGTCCAATCATTCCTAAATTACACAAAAATAAAAACACTGCCAATGCCAGCACACCGATTAATGAAATTTCATCCCGAATACTGCTTTCCTGTACATGACTGTTCTTTCTTGCAGAAGAAGTATTCTGCTTTCTGCCTCGGTTTCCTGTATTCTGTTTTCTGCCGGTTTCTTTCCTTGCTGCCACTTATATTCCACCTACCGCTGTTATTTTGAAAATTACATATATTTTTGAGTATATCACTTTTTTTCCCCTCTGGCAATGTGCCTGTTTTTCTCGCACAGAAACATCCAACCGCATTTAATTTTCAGATTTTTTTGCAAAAAATCAAACTTTTTCCAATTTAACTATAATATTTCTAGTACGAAAGTACGATAAATATAATAGAAACCAACAGACACTATCAAAATACACATCCAGGGAGGGATAATCGGAGCAAACGGATTTTCGGGTATTTTCATGGTGCATTCAGTATTGACCGTTCCGTCGGTTGGTAAGGTACAGCGTGAATTTCACAACAAACCGGATGAGCAGTACAGTGAATCGTCAAAAAACAACTCCTTTTCCTCTATTTTAAAGGAAAAGCTGAACGAAAAGGAAGCTGCTCCCCGCGCCTGTCATACCGTTACATACGGAAATGACAGTATGATTCACATGTTTCAGTACCAGTCAAGAGAATATCATTACTGAATCAAAAAAACAGAGATGCCACAAAAGCAATTTTCTTAATTGCAATTGCGGCATCTTTGTTTTTCAATTTATTAAATATGATTTCAAAATTACTCCTTGCAAAATTACTCAATACCCTTTATAATAATATAGGTTGTTATTCATGCCGAAATAGCTCAGTCGGTAGAGCACTTCACTCGTAATGAAGGGGTCGAGGGTTCGAGTCCCTTTTTCGGCTGATAAAAAAGCACTTCTTTCTTGGAAGTGCTTTTTTACTTTATAGGAAAGACCTTGTCTCACTAACGTGTGAAAGCTAATCCTATAAAGCAAAAATGCTCCGCAAGGATGCGCACTTGCGCGTATAAGGAAGATGTCGCTGTCGCGACCGCGCTCGGCGCGAGAGTCCGCAAGCGGACTCTTTTTTATTGTTTCATGATTCCTTTTTCATGTGTACATCCATCTGCGGATATGGAATGCCGATTCCATTTTCATCCAGCACCAGCTTTGTCATTTCCAGAACACGCGCTCTGCCGTCCCAATAATCATCGTTTTTAAACCAACACCGAATTCCCAGTATAACTGCACTGTCTCCCAGTTCCTGCACATATACCTTATATTCTTTTTCGTGCAAAACATATTCATCGTTTTCAAGCAGCTCAAGCAATACGTCCTTAGCCTTCTTTATACTGGCATCATAGGAAATTCCGACAGAAACATCCATACGTCTTGTGTTAACCGTGGAATAATTTACGATATTATTATTTGCCAATGCACCATTCGGCAATGTAATGACCATATTATCTGCCGTTTGCAGCTTTGTATAAAACAGCTGAATTTCAGTTACCGTTCCCTCCTGCCCTTTTGTACCTTCAATAATATAGTCACCTACAATAAAGGGTTTTAGCAGAAGTATCAGCACACCTCCGGCACAATTTGCCAGACTGCCCTGCAACGCAAGGGCAAATGCTACACCGATAGAGCCCAGCATTGCCACAACGCTCGCCGCATCCAGTCCAAAGCTGGTAGCAATCATCAAAATCAAAAGACCTGTCAATCCGATTTTGATAAGAGAATCGAGAAATTGTGAAACACCTTTGTCTGCATTGGTTCTTGTCAAAGATTTTTCCACTAATTTACGAACCAGTTTTATAATCTGAAAACCGACAAGTAGCACTACCACTGCCAAAGCGACCCGAATCCCGAGGTTTAACGCTTTTTCAGGTAAGGTTTGTAAAAATTTTTCAATTGCATTCCGATTTACCGCGTCTGCAATTACGGTATCTATTTCCTGCGTCAACAAAACTGTCTGCATATTAATTACTCCTTATGACTTTTTTGTCTTTACGGCCTTTTTTACTGCAGTGGTTACTTTTTTTGTTGCTTCCTTTGCAGCATCGACTTTGGACTTCCTACCGGAGGCAGCCTTCGTTTTTGTTACCGCTTTGGATTTTGCCACTGTTTTTGTTTTTTCCGCAGCTTTCGCTTTTTCTGCAGCCTTCTCTTTTTTCTCTCTTTCAGCCTTTTCTTCTGCTGTTTCCGGTGTGCAGGCAAAAATTTGTACGGAAAGCGGTGCCGATTTTACGGTAATGGAAAACTCTCTGTCATCACATTCGCTCTTCTTTGCTACCTTTACACGAGGATTTACACTTCCGCTTCCGCCGTATATCAACGCATCGGTATTTAAAATTTCTTTGTACTTTCCTGCAAACGGAACACCAATTTTATGCTGATTCCACTGAGCATTTGCAAAATTTTCTACAACAAGCAGCCATTCGTCCTGCTTTTTGCTCTTTCTGAGGAATACAAGCATGCATTCATCCGCAGAAATACTGTTAATCCATTCAAAGCCCTCACATTCTGCATCCAACTCATAAAGTGCCGGCTGTTCCTGATAGAAATGATTTAAGTCCTTCATCAAACGGTTAATCCCCTGATGTTCCTCATATTCCAACAGATTCCACTCGACTTCCCTCTCTTCATTCCATTCATCAAACTCACCGATATCCTGCCCCATAAAGAGCAGCTTTTTGCCCGGATGCATCATCATATGCGCAAAGGTCAGACGTAAATTTGCAAATTTGTCCGCTCTCTCGCCCGGCATCTTGCTGAGCATGGAGGCTTTTCCGTGAACCACCTCATCATGTGAAAATTCCAAAAGGAATTTTTCACTATAGGCATAAATCATACTGAAGGTTAATTCTCCATGATGATGCGAACGGAAATAGGGATCACACTTGATATATTCCAGATAATCGTTCATCCATCCCATATTCCATTTATAAGAGAAGCCCAGACCGCCATCCTCCAAAGAGCCTGTCACCATCGGCCATGCAGTCGATTCCTCCGCAATGCTGACAGCTCCCTTTCCGCGTTTTGCAATAACGGAATTCAAATGCTTCAAAAACTCCATCGCTTCCAGATTTTCATTACCTCCATAAATATTAGCGACCCACTGTCCGTCCTGCTTTCCGTAGTCCAAATAAAGCATGGATGCCACCGCATCAATCCGAATGCCATCTGCATGGTATTTCTCAATCCAGAACAAAGCATTTGCAATCAGATAATTAGAAACCTCTGCTCTTCCATAATTATAAATTAATGTACCCCAATCCGGATGAGCTCCCTGTCTTGGATCCAAATGCTCATACAGACAGGTACCATCAAAATTGGACAGGCCATGCACATCTCTCGGGAAATGCGCCGGTACCCAGTCCAAAATGACTCCGATTCCGGCTTTATGCATTTCGTTCATAAAATACATGAAGTCCAAAGGGGAACCGTATCTTGCCGTAGGTGAATAATATCCGATTGTCTGGTAGCCCCATGAACCATCAAAGGGATGCTCCATAACCGGCATCAGCTCAATATGAGTGTACCCCATTTCTTTTACATATTCGATAATCTGCGGTGCCAGCTCACGATAATTGAAAAACGGTAACTGCTCCCGGGCTGTCAGGGTATCCTCCTCATCCTTTTGCACGGTCAGCTTTTTACGTTTAAAGGAACCGAGATGTAACTCATAAATACTCATCGGCGCAGCCTTATCGTGTTTTGCCGCTCTGCCGGAAATCCACGCATCATCTTCCCACACAAATCCTGAAATATCTGCCGTTACAGAAGCCGTTCCCGGACGAAGCTCCGAACAAAAAGCATATGGGTCTGCCTTTAAATAAGTAAGACCACCCTTAAGCTTTAATTCAAATTTATAATTTTCACCGATTCCAACCTCCGGTAAAAACAATTCAAAAATACCGGAATCCCACAGACGGCGCATCTGGTGAATCCTACCGTCCCAGTTGTTGAAATCACCAACTACACTGACACGCACAGCCGCCGGAGCCCATACGGCAAAATGCATACCGGAAACACCATTTACAATCATCCGATGTGCTCCCAACACCTCATAAACGCTGTAATGAATCCCTGCTCTGAATTTGTCCGTATCCTTTTGGGTAATGATTGGTTCATAAGCATAAACCTCTTGTTTTATCTGCTTTTGCTTTCCGTCATCTACCAGATACTCATATGAAAAAGATGGCTTCTCTGATATCAGTGCAGCATAGTAGCCTGCTTCATCCACACACTCCATCGGATATGTTTTTT
This sequence comes from Lachnospiraceae bacterium, assembly GCA_045577575.1. Taxonomy (GTDB): domain Bacteria; phylum Bacillota; class Clostridia; order Lachnospirales; family Lachnospiraceae; genus VSOB01. Next base: position 8,440 of record JAZNIP010000308.1, read on the forward strand.
TACCGTCTGTGCTTTGTATTGTCACTGATTTTGTATCCGGAAAAAATGCCTGTATAAGCAGTTTATTTCCCTCCTTGTGTGCTCCCAGCAATCGATGCGGATTATCACACTCAGAATATACAATTTCTTCAATATCACGCCAATTCATTAATTTGTACAGTTTATCACCCATATATACTGCACCCCCTTTGTTTATTCTTCGATCTGATGAATAAAAATTCCACTACGCAGCTTCGGTTCAAACCATGTGGATTTCGGTGGCATTAAAAGTCCTGCATCGGATACTGCAAACAATTCCTGAATAGAAGTCGGATACATGGCAAATGCAACCTTACAATCCTCATGAACTCTTCTTTCCAGTTCAGAAAGTCCGCGAATCCCCCCTACAAAATCGATTCGAGCATCCGTTTTCGGGTCTTCGATTCCAAGTATCGGTGTCAGTAGCTCTTTTTGCAAGACAGAAACATCCAGCTTCGCCACCGGATCCGCCTCTGCATCGCTGACCAGCGCAGTCAATCTATACCATATATCTTCCAGATACATCATAATCTGTCCCTTTTCTGCGGGATATTCTGCCTTTTCACCTAATTTCTCAACCTCAAACACTTCCGACACCAATTTCAAAAATTCTTCCGAACTATGTCCGTTCAAATCCTTTACCACACGGTTATAGTCCATAATCATTAACTGGTCATCCGGAAACAAAACGGACAAAAAGGAATTAAACTCTTCTGTTCCGTCATAATTCGGATGTGCCGCCCTTCGTTTCTGTCCGACCTTTACCGCTGATGCACATCTGTGATGTCCGTCCGCAATATAAATCTTATCCATTGCCCCGAAAGCATTCTGTATTTTTTCATTATTCTGCGTATCACTTATTTTCCATACACAATGTTCAATTCCATCTTCTGCCGTAAAACAATAAAGAGGTTCTTTTGCCTGTTCTTCCTT
>JAZNIP010000309.1:0-15905 GCA_045577575.1 Lachnospiraceae bacterium
ATTTTACAGACATATTATAAGCCCACAGGAGCAATCCCCTGTGGGCTTGAAGCATTTTATCTTATTCATTTCCGTACATTTCAAATTATCTCGTAAACAGCTGGCACCAATAGTTTGTGCCGTTTGCATTCTGATAATATCCTACTCCGATAGAAGTATAATTCGGATTCATAATATTTGCACGATGCCCTGAACTGTTCATCCAACCATTCATAACCTCCTGCGGTGAACTCTGTCCCCAGGCAATATTTTCTCCGGCACTTTTATAAGCTACATTCTGCTCTTTCAATGCAGTAGAAAAAGAAGTACCGTCCGGGCGAGTATGGGAAAAACGCTGTTCACATTCCTTTGCACGAACCTGTGCAGCCGCCTGTACCTTTACGTCAATCGTCAACGGCGAAAGTCCTTCCTTTGCGCGCTCTGCATTTACCAGTGTTACCACCTCCTGCACAAAAGCATGTGTACTGCTATCCGGTTTGTTCGCTTCAGGAATGTTTCCTTCCGGAGCACTATTTTCCGGCACATTATTTTCCGGAATCTCTATGTCCGGATTACTGATATCCGGTATAATAATTCCCGAAAAGCAATTGTTTATTTTATTAAATTTACCTTTAACATTACATCTGTTACTATATAAAAGCTTAGTATTTTTCCCTTTTTGATACGATTGAAGTTGATTGTTATAGCCTGACTGAGCCACTTGATTATACGGTGCAGCAGATGCCACAATCGGCTGTCCTCCCAGACACACACAAGAAATTGCTGTAGCTGTCAATAATACTATCCTCTTCATATAACTCTCCTTTCACTCTCATTTTGCAAGTAATTCCTTTCCAGAAATATATATTGCAAAATTAATACGAAATTATTACATATTTGTTACAAATAGAATTATATTCGATTTTATACAAGATTCAACAAACAATTTCTGGCAAATGCCAAATCAATGATCACATTAGCAAAATCTCTATATCGTTTCCTAATAATTCCGGCATATGTAGCAAAAAGGCTGTTAGTAATTCTAACAGCCTTTTCGCACACTTCTGCATATCTATCTATTCATATATTTTCATTTCTTCACTTGCATTTTTTAATAAGTTACCTGACCGCATTCTGTATTCATCACACATTTGCAGTCTCCTCTTGTCGTACCGCATACCTGGGATGAGGCAGGGGTTGCCTGCACTTCTCTTGCCAGCTGTGTATTATCACATTTTCTGTCATGCAGCTCCTGAAGCGGATTCGGTGCAATCTCATAACGATAATCACATCCCCTTCCTTCTATTCGGCGACAGATAACCTTGTGGCTTGCCACATTATTTACATCACAATTGACGGTATCCTGATACCAATAAAACCGATCATCCTGCGGTAACTGCATCAACGGTACAACACATTCCTCTTTCTGCGTATTTCCGGTAGTACTGCGAATAATCTCACGTACATAATCCACATTCGGACGAAGTGTGAGAATTTTAGGGAAATCTCCACACGGAATAACCTGCATCCATTCCTTATGCTCATATTCCCAAAGCAAATCCTTTGCCTTATGCAGATGTGCAATTTCCTGAAGCAGACACTGTTCCCAAATGCAACGAATTGCCGGGTCACATTCTGTCATCATACAGGAGTAATACAGATAGCACTCTGTGTATTCATGCATCAACAAGTCCTCCAACCAGGTGGCCGTAGGGTCTTTCAGACTTTCATATTGACTTACATGCTCTTCCTCAATCATTCCGATTTCCTGATACAATCTTCTGCCCAAATCAGAGCGGTCATACAATGCCGCTACATTCATATAATAATTCATCGTCTGCTGTTCCGCTGCCGTAATAATTCCTACATTCAGCTTTGTCTGAACCGTCGCCTTCCGATTATGAACCGGATGGAAAATGCTGTCCTTCGGATACCTATGCTCCGATATAGTAGGTCTCGCCGGTGTTATTTCCGTATACCCACCCACCAGCCTTTCCGGGCAGATTCCGTATTCATAATCAAGCAGATTGGAATATCGGTACAAATGGTCAAAATCCTCCAGTAAGGCGAAATTTAACGCATTTTTCACGTTACAGTCTGATTCCTGTTTTGCCAGCACAGCTGTCAAATCCACTGCTAACTGCTCATAAGTAATCGTATGCTCCAATATCGTTTCGTTTTTTGGTTTTAATGCACTGATTCGTTTCTGCTGTTGCTGCTCACTTCTGCGCACCAATGCCAGTTCTCTGCGAATATCATTGTTATCACAATGTCTGGAAAAATTTCTGGAAAACCACTGTGCCTCAAACTCCGTACCGTTCATCAGAACAATACGACACTTTGTATACGGATTGACCGTTTCTTTATTGTATGGACACGGATACATCGTATTCCAATCCATAAACCATTTCTCTACCGGAATCGGTTTCTCATTAAAAGGATTAAATGTCTGCATAACTTCTCCAAGATTATAATATTAATATAGTTTATGCAGAATTTAAGGTTTATTGCATAAAAATAGAAATTTTAAGAGTTTTATAAAAAGAAAAGTGCTTCTGTTTCCCTTCCAATACGGACTACAGATGCGGAATTTGTAACAATTCTGATTTCCTATATGAAACCGCACGCAACCGCTGCGAATTCGCCATCCGGGCTCAGTCGCAGCTTTCCCGAACATCCTTGTTCGGGAATTGCTGGTTACCAACAGAATTTAACAAATTCATCGCATCCTCCGTCAATGTATTGTCTGGGAAAAGGAGCACTTTTCTTTTGCCTGAAATCCTTTAAATTCCCCCTAGCTTCGCCAATGATATGCAAATGCTCCGGTGCGCAGCTAGGGGAGTTTTCGTAATCAGGCTGGAGGCTCCGTTGGCAAAGGTCAGCATCTTTGTCAACTCTTCTGTTCTATTCCTCCCAATAATCTATCGTTTCCTGTGGTGTGGTATCAACACCAAACAACTGCCACATAAAATCTTCTTTCTCATGATAAGGATTGATTGTTTGTATTTACTATATATAAGCACCATTATTTCACTAACACCACTGTTTTCATCATAGAAATACTTGGCCCCTTTTCCACTGAAAATCCGGCTGCTTTAGCAATTTGTATCGTTTGTTCAAAACAGGATTTAGATACATGTAACTTAGGTTCTGCCAGAAGAATACGTCCCTCTTTCTTCAAGCTTTCATACAGTTTTGTAAAAACCAGTTCGCGATCAGCTACTTCATGAGCTACTCCAAATAACAGGGCAAAATCGGCAGAATCCACTATTTCTGTTGTAGGGATATAATTTTCCGTGCATTGCAAAAGTGTGACCTGTTGTTCCAATTTTTCTTTCACAACTTTTCCTTCCACATGGGTTAACATATCTTTTTGAATATCAATGCCATACACATGGCCGTATTTTCCCACCATCTTTGCCATGGGAAGTGTAAAATATCCGGTTCCACACCCATAATCAATTACACGCATTCCGGCTTTGACAAACGGGTTGAGAATCTTCTCCGGATTTTGGATTCGTTTTCTTGTCTTCTCAGTCTTTTCTTTTCTGATGGCATTTTCATAGGAAAACACATCGTAAGATTCCGGTTTTACGATTCCTGCTTTTACGAAATGCTTATCCACAATTCCATTGCCGATAATAGCGCCTACCGCAGCACACAGGGCATTAAAAGCAGCCACTAAAGAAATAACCGTAATGTTAAAATACTGGATATATCCAAGCAGTGCATTCCCTTCAATTCCTTTTGCGGCCATACGGCTGGTAAGATAAGTAGCTCCAAAGATTAGACCAGGAAGATAAATGCCAAGAGCAAATGACAAAGCATAAACGATATATCCCAGGACCACACGACCTCGCCTCTGATAATTACCTGCCACATAATCTGCCACAATTCCTCCCAGAACACATCCCAAAGTGGTTCCTATTCTTCCGCCAATTATTCCGACAAAACCCATAAGGATTCCACAAATAATATAGGTTCCTTTCTTGGCGCATCTGCGAACCATTAACATGTAAACGCTACCAAGCAGCAGAAATGCTACTGCAGTACAAAAGAACAGTCCAATTCCTGTGCTGCAACACAGAGCTACGATTATGGCATACGATATAATTACTACTACATTTAATACCGCTAAAAATATCATATCTTTTACATTCAATTTCATCTCTTTCATTTTTCTCCTTTTGTTATAATTGTTTTTCTGAATTCCATCTTCTCTCAATCCCCCTTACGGTGGCTGACATGGTTAGTTCATCTGCAATTTTTGTGCTCCTCATTAGAAGTGGTACAAACACATACTCCATTGACAGAAACGGGTGTACCATCATACTTTTCATACTAGTATCAATTCCACGGATTTTCATGCAATCTCTGATTGACCCAAATTCCTGCTTAATGGTAGGGAAGAATCGAAGCATCACAGAAACGGGAAGTACCACAGTTTCCGGCATATGTAATCCTCTAAGCCCTGCAATCAACTCCCGAACTGTCATAGTTTTTGTAATCAGCGCCCCCAGTAATGCAATTAGCGAGAACCTGGTAAGTACATAAAATACAGTGGACATGATTATCCAAAATGAACTTTGAATTTGCTCAGACATTAGAATCTGCATAAGAAAAAGAAGTCCCACAACAAATAATCTTCTTATGCCTGCTTCAAAAGCTCCGCATATGCATAGTAATATAAATGCGCCAGCTCCAAGTGCCAGAAAGCCCCAGGGGCTTTGAATAAAAAAGAGCGCTACTGAGGCTACTGCTACAACGCAGATCCTAGCTTCCGGGCAAATCCATTTCGGTGCTTTTCGTTTGCGGCTCATTTTACATTCCCTCCCATATTTATGACCCTACTGCAACAAGCAGATAGTAGTTCTTCATCATGTGATATTACAAAAACAATTTTCCCTGTCCTTGCCAGTTCTCGTAGCACCTCCTCCATGACTCTCCTATTCTTTTTATCCAGTCCACTAGTTGGCTCATCCAAAATAAAAATGCTTGCTGTACAAAACAGACCTGCGGCAATGGTCAGACGCTGCTTCTGCCCTCTGGATAAGGACATAGGATGTGCACTTTCCTTATCCTCCAACCCAAAGATTCCAAGCACCTCTTTCTCGGACAGTTTTTCTTTTTTTCGATTACCGATTTGAAGTTCTCCCTTCACAGAGTCGCTAAAAAGTTGGTAATCAGAATCCTGTAATACAAAATAGGATTGCTTTAGACGCATCTTTTCTGTAAATTGTGTTCCATCAAAGGTAATGGACCCTTGTTCAGCACTTCTAAGTCCCGCAATAATACTGGCTAGAGTGGTCTTTCCGCTACCACATCTTCCTCGGATTCCAATTAAGTCTCCCGACCTTGCAGTCAAAGAAATCTCCGAAAGAATCGGTTTCTTTTTTTCATAAGAAAAAGAGAGACCTTTAATTTCCAATATGTGCTCTGGATTTGTTCCCATTTGAGTTTTTATTCTTACTCCTGAATATGTTTTTTCCCATTTGCCTTCTATTCCATGTTCAAATACCCTTGAAAGATCACTCTTACGATAAATATTAGAGATTCTTCCCAATTCCATAAAAATAACTTCGTCTACCAATTCTCTTAAATAGTGAAAACGGTGTTCAACAACGAGAATCGTTTTCCCTTTTTTCTTCAGTTCCCGGAGAATCTCCACTAGTTTCCCGATTGATTCAGTGTCCAGATTGGCCGAGGGTTCGTCTAGCAAAATCACTTCCGGACTCATGGCATAAATGGATGAAATAGCAATTAACTGCTTTTCTCCACTGGACAATTCAAAAATACTTCTGCCCCTTAGATGTTCCAAATGTAAATCCCGAAAAGCTTTTTCCATTCTCTCCCTTATCTCTTTTTTAGGAAGCCTCATATTTTCCAAGCCAAAAGCCACTTCATCTTCTGTATCCGTAGTAAAAAACTGTGACCTTGGATTTTGGAATACCGTCCCGATTTTCTCTCCTATATCTGCAGCGCTTTTTCCCACCAAGCTTTCCCCACACAGCATAATTTCTCCTTCCTGCCGACCTTCGAAAAGCTGGGTTGACAGTCCATTGATACAGGATAATAATGTTGACTTTCCACATCCGCTTTCTCCTGTTAGCAGCACAAAAGCCCCTTTCTGTATTTGAAAATTAATGTTTACCAACTGATTTTCCGATTGATGTCCCGGATAGTGATAACTAAGATTTTTTACTTCTATCATTGGAATAACGTCCACTTTTATCCTCCTTTAAAATTGCGCACAACGTAGTGTATAGTATCTATACACTTTCTCCAAAAAATAATTCGGTTCTGATTTCTCCATAAGGATTCTATCTGGACACCAAATTATTCTTCGAAGTGATTCACTTTTTCTTCTATTTCTGTAAATATCCGATCAAATATGTCGCATTCTTCCAAACTATAATTAGACAAAATGGACTTTACAATCTGATCAAACTCCTGATGAATTCTCTCGTGTTCTCTATTTGCCACCTCCCCTTTTTCTGTAAGAACAATGTTCATGCGAGAAGCATTTGAAGCATCTGTATGCTTGACAATAAGTCCTTTTTTCTCCAGCTTAAATAACAGTTGTGAAACAGCACCCTTGGTAATTCCAAGAATTCCCGCCAAGTCCGTTACAGAAGCTCCGGAAGCCTTTGCAACTGCCTGTATGATGTGAATCTCCGCCATGGAAATGAGCACATCCGTACCATAATTTCTGGTACGCACATCCAGTTCCCCTATACGCATCGCAACACGCAAAATGCGATAGCTTATTTTGTTTGAATTTTCATTTTTTATCTTAATCATAAGCACAGTGTATAGTACCTATACACTTTTGTCAATACTATATTTCATTTTTTATAGAATAAAAATGCATCTCTTTTACACCATCTTGGTCCTCCTACTTGTGACAAACTATATAATGCCTTAGATGTAAACTCCATATGCTTTCCCCATGACGAATCCGTGCTCAACAAACCCGTATCATCAATAATGGAAAATGCTACTCCATCCAATACATGCTGCTCCGGTCCATGGATTCTGACAAAATCCAGGTTTGCAATGTTCAAAAAAATATCTATTGGATTCTTACTTGTTTCCTGCAAACACGCATACTTGGAACTTCTACTATAACCAGCCGCTTTTATCGAACTGCAATCTAATTTACAAATTCAAATAATCCCGTGCTTTAATTCCATCCTCTTTTCCGGTTCTGTTTCTATAATTCTAAAACGTTAATTACTGATGTCATATTTAATATGCATTCTCACTCGCAAACAATAACATCCGCATCATTCACTGCCTCTACTGATAACTCTGTCATATAGGTAAGAATCGGCTTATGCTCCGTGCCAAATGAAAGTTCATAGAACGAATCAAAATCGCCCCGCGTAACTTTAAATAAAACATTCGTTTCCGTATAACCATATACATCCAAATCTGAGAAAACATCTCCACCGGTCACCCAAATGGTCCAATTACTTCCGTCCACACCATATGCACATGTTGCTGTTCGCTCAACTCCCACACAGGCACCACGTTCCTCGTCAAAAATCCATTGTCCTTCGAACTGTGTAAAAATATCATCCAGACTTGGTTCTGCCTCGTCTAAACTCTCCTGAATTTCCGGCGAAATTGTAAACGATTCCTTTCTGACTTCTGCTAAATAACCGGCCAATACATATACTCTTGCCCGTGTCATTTCTCCTGCGTTTTCACTTTCTAACAAGGGTTGAAGGGTTCCACCCAAAGCTCCCAGACCGGCAGCCGTTACATTTCCTTCTTTTCTTTTAATCCATGCACGCTGTTCCTCAAGCAGTTTTGCTTTCGTCTCTGCATCTAATTCTTCACTTAATCTGCTCCACAAAGAATTGAGTTCATCGTCCCAAAGCCGATACCACTGTGCACTGTGCTGGTTCATTTGCTGCTGTCCCATACTGCTTGAATCGATATTACAATGTTCCTGAGACATTTTCTCCACTTTCTCTATCTCAGCCTGAATGCTTTCGACCTCATTTGCTTCTATGTCGGTCACCTCACCCTCATATGCCTTTTCTGTCTCCGAAAGCTGCTCCTCTCGTACCTGCACAGTTTCTCTGTTTTCAATATCCTCTACCACACTTATGTTATTTTCTTTTTCTTCCTTCTTCTCATTTTCAGATTTACCACAAGCGGATAAAACGAACAACATGCATAAAAATAGCAGTATTAATTTCTTTTTCATTACTAAACGCCCTACCCTTATCCTCGTCTCTGTATCTTGTTAACCTACCAGAAGCATCCTATCATTTAAGAGCAGGAATCCATTATATTTTCTAACAGATCATAAGTATGCCTGAAAGAAATTATAAGGTTTCCTGCTCTTATAAGATTACTAAATCAACTATCTCTCGCTAATATATTTCTCTACTTCCTCTTTCTCCGGCATAACCTTCAGTGCACCTCTTCTTGTCGTAATCAGACTGGAGGCTCCGTTGGCAAAGGTCAGCATTTTCGTTAAATCTTCTTCCGTCAAATCTCCCAGTCCATGCTCCAGTACATAATTCAGTACACAAGCACAGAACGTATCGCCTGCTCCTGTTGTTTCGATGGTATTCGGATTTAAGAACGGATTCACACGCACCTTTTTATCCCCATAGTATGCGATACTGCCTTCCTTTCCGAGAGTTGCCAGCAGCAGCTTTATGCCTGTATATCTTTCTCGAATCCAGTCTACACCTTCCTCCACACTGTCACAACCGGATACAAACAATATCTCATCATCGGATATTTTTACCACGTCACACTGAGTCAGCCCAAACAAGATCTGCTCCTTTGCATCCTCCAGACTCTTCCACAGCGGCGGACGTAAATTCGGATCAAAGGATACGGTAATCCCATTTTCCTTTGCTATCCGCAGAGCTTTTTTCGTTGCTGCACGCACACCCTCATGTGTCATGGACAACGTTCCAAAGTGAAATATACGGGTATCCTTTATCATACCCTCCTTTACTTCCTCCTCTGTCAGCATCATGTCTGCTCCCGGATTGCGGTAAAAGGCAAAATCTCGGTCTCCGTCCTCTGCTGTATGAACAAAGGCAAGGGTAGTGCGCACTTCCTCATCCATATACAGACTTTCTGTACTGATACCAAGCTCATCCAGTACCTTTTTCAGCATCACACCAAACTGATCCTTTCCCACCTTACCCATAAAAGCGGTCTTTTTTCCCAGCTTATTTAACATTGCCAGCACATTGCAGGGTGCTCCTCCCGGATTTGCCTCAAACATTGGATTCCCCTGACTGCTGATGGCATTTTCCGTAAAGTCAATCAACAGCTCTCCCAGTGCCAGTACATGGTATTTTTTATTCATATCTTTTTCCTCCCTTATCACTAATATAATTCTTAATCGGCTGCATGCATACTGCTCCACCCGCTTACTTCTTCGATAGTAATTCGCTCTGCACGCTCGCGAAACTTCGTTTCTCTCGCTCGCGGGCTTCGCCCTATAAAAACAAATTCTGTCGAACGCGGCTGTAAACAGCCTCTTCTCCATCATTTGTTTTTGCAGAGCTCATTACCTACGCAAATATTGGCTGATTTGTCTTTGCAGGATGCGCATGGAGTTATCGATGTTATCATCACCTTCAATCATACGATTGATTTCATTATCCGCCATCATTACCGCATCCTCGTATTTCGGAAATTTGGGTGTAACAACGCCGTTTTCAATAACGGAGCTCACCAGCTCATTATCAATAAATTTTTCGTTCTTCTCCATATCCGCCTGTAATATTTCCTCAGCCTCTTTGGATTCCGTTACGGATTTTAAAACGGATACCCCCTGCGAATAACGAAACAAGTCCATCTGAATTTCTTCATCATAGGTGAGCAGCTTTAAAAATTCCCATGCCAGTTTTTCCTTGTCCGTATGATTGCTGATTCCCATCAGCAATGTATTGATAACAGAAGTATTTCTCCCGTTCTCTCCTGCCGGCAGTGTAATACAGTCCCATTGAAACTTGGTATATTTCTTAATTTTATACGGATAGGTTTTATAGGTACGATACTCGGTAAACGGAAGTGGCATAAATGCTACCTTTCCTCCGTCAAAGTCGTCTCGCGTAACCTTTTGCATCTGATTAAGCCCGGCAATCTGCCTCGTAAAGCGCACTGCCTCTGTTACCTTGTCATCATTAAAATAACTTTCCGTTCCGTTTTCATCAAACAAAGCTGCACCATTGGAATATACCGCTTCCGTCCATCCATAGTTGTATGTGCCAAACTGGTCTAAGATGCCGTCTCCGTCCTTGTCCTTCGTAATGCGCTGGCAAATCTGATATAAATCATCCCATGTCCAGTCATTATCCGGTACAAACAACCCCTCTTTGTTTAGCAATGATTTGTTTACAAACATCAAGGTAGGAACTGTCTCATAAGGAAGAGCGTACTGGCGGCCCGCATACTGTCCTGCCTGCAAAGTGGTGGAATAATAATTGTCCAAATGAAAATCCGAATCTTCTGCCATCAAAAGCTCTAAATCCTTCATCACACCGATTTCGGCAAACTGATTAAAATCTTCACCCAGCACCATAAATACATCCGGTTCTTTTCCGCGAAGCAACTGTCTGGAGAACCATTCCGAATAGTCCTCCTTGCGAATACCGCTGTAATAATGCACCTTCACATTTTTATGCTCTGCTTCAAATTTCTCTATTGCTTTATCAATGATAACGTAGCTGTTGGCATTGGCAACATCCCAGTTACTTCCTGCAAAAATTCCGACCTCCAGCACGGTCACTTTATTTTTTTCATACACATAGATCCCGACCAATAAGACTGCCATACACAACAGTCCGATTCCTATTGTCCATTTTTTTCGTTTACTCATACACTATCCGGCTTTCTCTTGCTTACTCCGGTCTGCACCGCCCAGATGGCAAGCTGTGTTCTGTCACGCAGTCCCAGTTTGTTCAGAATCGTACTCAGATAGTTTCTTACCGTACCCTCTGACAGATTTAAGTTTTCCGCAACCTCTTTGTTCGATGCACCGAATTCTACCTGCTCTATGATTTTCCACTCCGTCTTGGTCAATTCCTTCTCATATCGCTCCTCGACCTGAATAGAATAGTCTGCCTTTGCCATCTGTGAAAACAGTTTAACCACCTTGGTTGCAATATCCGGATTAATCATGGCACGACCGCTATGTACTGTATGAATTGCTTCCACCAGCTCATCCATCGATACACCTTTTAATAAATAACCACTGGCTCCGAATTTCAATGCATTGTATACAAACTCATCGTCATCAAAGGTCGTCAGAATAATAATTTTAATTTCCGGATGATTCTCTTTTATAATTTTTGTACACTGTACACCATCCATTTTGGGCATACGAATGTCCATCAAAATAACATCCGGTGTATTCTTACGAATACTTTGAATGACCTCCTGTCCATTCCCTACCGTATCCGTTACCGTAAGTCCCTCTTTTGTATTTAACACAATCTGCAAACTCTGCCTGATTAATTCCTGGTCATCCGCTATCAGCACTTTAATCATACTCTTCACCCCATCTGATTGGTATTCTCGCTATGACGCTAAAGCCATTTTCACTCTTAAATTGTACGGTTCCGTTCAGCATACCGATACGCTCCATAATATGCTTCGTTCCGAATCCGTTTTTAATTTCGGTGCATCCGATTCCATTATCCTGAATCGTCAGCAGTACCATATCCTCTTCTTTTTCCATTTTGATACGAACACGGCTTGCCTTGCCGTGTCGCATGGCATTGGTGATGCTTTCCTGTATCACACGATAAATGGCACCCTCCTCATCCTCATCAAACTTTAATGGCTTTATTTTACAGTCAAAAAAGATTTCCATATCCGTAACAGACTTCATATCGGTAATCATTTTTGTAATTGCCGTTTCCAAGCCAAGCCTTTCCAATGCATCCGGCTTTAACTCATTTACGGAGCGCCGGATATCCAAGAGTCCGTGACGTGCCACATCTGAAATTCTCTCCAAATGTGTCTTAGTTTCCTGTGGTGCCAACTCTACCGTCGCAATGCAGGCATCAATGCCGACAGCAATACCGGTTAACGTATGTCCCAACGTATCATGTATTTCTCTGGCAAGGCGATTTCGCTCCTGAGTCTTAGCCATTGTTTCAGTAATCTTTGCATACTCCTCCAACTGACTGTTGGCATTTTGCAAATCCTCATTTGTTTTTCGGATTTCTTCATACAGCATATTGACTTCTTCAATCGTACCTCTCTGCTGCTGAATTAAAAAAATACAATAAATAATAAACAAAATAATATTCAATGAATTAAATATATTATATGCCCCTACCAGATACTGCTGCGTGGAGGAATCATAATAGCTGAAATAGTCATTGATAGAATACAAATTATAATTCAATGAAAGCAGCTTGGAATCCGTCATCAGAAAGCTGATTAGTGCCAGACAAATCATCAGATATTTTCCTTTATTTCCCTTTGCATAAACAATGACTCCGGCAAATACAAGAAAGAAAATTCCATTATAATTAAAATTCATCACCACAACAATAATCGTACTGACAATAAAGTCCACCACAAGTGAGACATAAATCTTCTTTGGCTGATTTACATAAATCGTTTCGCGCACGATAAACATTACAACAAGAAGAAAAAACAATGTCACTACAACTAACACGTTCAGCTTGGGCTGCACCGGAAGTGCCTGTATTGTATCCAAAAAATCCCTTGCCTGAAAATTAGAACAGATTTTTTCTGTCGTAATCGCTACGGAAAGAGATACAAACAGAATTGCCGCAAAATTTATAATCATCATAATAAGTCTTACATCACGCAATTTCAGCTTTTGCATATCGTCTCATGCCCCTTACTGCCTACAGGCAAACTTCCTTTTTGTTCATATCATTTTACTGCCAACCGGCAAGATCAAATTCGTCTACATTGGCTCTTGTAATCATCGTAACCGGAACGATAACCAGCTTTTCTACAGTTTCCCCGTTCAAATAAGCATACGCCATCTCAAGTGCCTGATTCGCAATTATAATCGGACGCTGGGCACTGCTGCCCTCCATATAGCCCTCTTTGATCATAATCTTTCCATCCGGCGAACCATCAATTCCGTAAATTAAAATTCCTTCCTGCATCTGATTCATCTGAAGTGCTGCCAGAGCTCCAAGAGCAGTCGGATCGTTACCACCAAGTACTACATCAAATTCCACACCATCTCTGAGCACCTCCTGAGTCACATCCATAGAAACCTCCAGTTCACCCATTCCATGCTCTCTTTTTACAATCTCATAGCTGTCCCGCTCCTCGATTGTATCCACAAAGCCCTGTACCCTGTCCTCAATAGATTTTGTACCGGGACTGTCCAAAATCAGAATCTTGGCCGCATACTTTTTTTTCATCATATCCTTAGCGCACTGAACACCTGCATCATAATTATCCGAAACAATGGAAAATGCCACATATTTATCATCATACACAAGTGTATCAATAACAAACACCGGAACATCCGCTTCCTTGCATGCAATCAGTGCCGGTCTTACCGTTTCCCAGTTTACCGGATTCAAAAACAAAGCAGTAATCCCCTCTTCCAGCATATCCATAATCTGCTCATTTTGCTTTTTCTGGTCCTGTGCCGGATCACGGTAAATTAAAATATCACCGTTTGCCTCCACGATTTCTTCGATTTGAGCATTCATATCCTGAAAATAAGGATTATTCATTGTCATATAGGTTGCGCCAAATTTTCTCGGTGTCTCCGATGACATGCTTTTTTCGTTGCTTTTCTTTGCATTTCCTTTTCCTAAGCCAAACAAAAACAACGCTAAAAAAAGTACCAGTGCTATAAATATGACATAGATTATTTTTCGTCTCTTGAAACTTTCTTTCATGCTTTCCTCGATTATAAATGAAAATCACCCGGCATCCCGAAATCGGATTGCCGGGTGTCTGTATTCATAATACCACACTACTGCAATTATTTCACTTTTGATTTCTTTGTATTTCTGAACCAGTCTAAGTATACAGCTAAAAGGATAACGCATCCTTTTACTACATACTGCCAGAAAGAGTTAACGTTCATCAGGTTCAAACCATTGTTCAGAACACCGATAATCAGACCACCGATAATTGTTCCGCCGATTTTACCGGAACCACCGGCCATACTTGTTCCACCAACTACTACTGCAGCGATAGCATCCATTTCTGCACCGTCACCGGCTGTCGGCTGACCGGAATACATACGGGATGCAAGTACGATACCTGCAAGACCTGCCATGATACCGGAATATGTATGTACTAAGAATTTAACTCTTGCTACGCTGATACCGGAGAATTCTGCTGCCTGTGCGTTTCCACCAACCGCATACATATGACGTCCAAGCTTTGTCTTGTTCATGATGATTGCTGTTACAATCAATACGATAACAAGAATTACTACCGGTGTCGGAACCGGTCCGATATAACCAGCACCTACGAACTGCCACTCTTTTGTAACAACTCGTACCGGTGAACCGCCTGTATATACATAAGCAAGACCTTTTGCTACGTTCATAGTTGCCAAAGTTACGATAAATGGCGGAATAGTTGTCTTTGCAATTACCCAGCCGTTAAACATACCAACAATCAGACCAATGAGCACACCAACAAGCAGTGCTACACCAAGCGGTAAATTGTATCTGGATACACAGCCTGCAGCTACACAGCCGGAGAATGCAATGATAGAACCTACGGAAAGGTCAATACCGCCTAAGATAATAACCATTGTCATACCACAAGCCAGATACAGGTTTGTAGAAATCTGACGAAGTACGTTAAATACGTTTTTCTGTGTTAAGAATGATGAGCTTGTTGATGGATTAACTGCCAAAAATAAGCACAGTGCCAAAAAGGCTAAAATAATACCTAAGTTTTCTTTAAAATATGTTTTTGCTGCTTTTGCATATCGATTGCCTGCAGCACTCTTTGCTACTGCTTTTTCCTGAGCCATAGATGTTTTCCTCCTTTATCCTTCCTTAATTTGCTGCAAGCTGCATGATTGCTTCCTGTGATACCTCTGTTCTGTCCAGACATCCTGTAATGTTACCTTCATTCATAACATATACGCGATCACTCATATTGATAATTTCCGGAAGCTCGGAAGAAATCATAATGATGGACATACCCTGTTTCACAAGTTCATTCATGATTGCATAAATTTCAGATTTCGCTCCTACGTCTACACCTCTTGTCGGCTCATCCAGAATCAGAATCTTTGGATTGGTAGCCAGCCATCTTCCGATAATTACCTTCTGCTGATTACCACCGGAAAGATTTCCGATTAACTGCTCCTGTGTCGGTGTTTTGGTAGAAAGCATATCAATGTATTTTTGTGTGATTTCTTCTTCCTTATCTGCATTTACAAAAATACCCTTGATAAAGTCACCAAGCACTTCTATGGTAGAATTGTATCTTACACTCTGTACCTTATACAGACCTTCTGCTTTTCTGTTTTCCGGTACAAGCGCAATACCATACTTCATCGCTTCGATTGGATTGCGGATGGATACCTTCTGTCCTTCAATCTCAATCTCACCCTTATAATTCTTTGTCAGTCCGAAGATACATTTCATTACCTCACTTCGTCCTGCACCAACCAGACCTGCAAAGCCTACAATCTCACCTTTTCTGATTTCAAAGCTTGCATCCTTTGCCATCTTGCCGTCTGAAATATGTTCACATTTCAGAATGATCTCACCCAGTGTCTGGAAATCTCTTGTATAATAATTTGTAAGCTCACGACCAACCATCATGGCAATCAATTCGTCTTTATTTGTCTCCTTGACTACCTTTGTTCCTACATATTCACCGTCACGCATAACCGTAACTCTGTCGCAAATCTGCTCAAGCTCACTCATTTTATGAGAAATGTAGATAATACCTAC
>JAZNIP010000310.1:0-7052 GCA_045577575.1 Lachnospiraceae bacterium
GTTGTCTTGAACCTGTTGCAGTCCGCGCGCCATATCTCCTACTTCATTTTTATATTTCAGAGTTTTGTCATCAAATGTAACGTTTAGTTCACCCTCTGCCAGAAGCTCCGTATTTTTGGTAAGACCTGCAATCGGATTACAAATTTTACTGCCAATAAAATAAACTGCGCCACTTCCTGCCAAAAGAAATACAACACTAAGAACGCCGAGCAACACCATTAAATTGGTTGTCCCTGCAAAAGCTTCCTTCTGCTCTCCAACCATAGCAAAAGACCATTGTCCGTTAAGAATCGGTGCATATCCAATAAAATACTTCGTTCCATCAAATTGATAAGTATCTACTCCACTTTCACCGGCAATCATTTTCTGCTCTACCGCTGCCAACTCATCATATCTCGAATCTGCCTCGATTGCTTCAACACCTTCTGCCGCTTCCCGACCCTCACTGCATACAATATCATTCTGAGAATTTTCTACATCTGCATAATCAACGGCTGTCATCTTTGTTCCCGTCTGATTAATTACAAAACAAAAGCCATTATTTTCGACACTGATTTGATTCACCAAATCATTTAACATGGATGCATCCGTAACACCCGTTAACACACCTACAATTTCATTATTGTTATTGTAAATGGGAGCACTAACGCAAATTACCATTTTTAAATCAATTCTGGCAAATAATACATCCGAAATATTGGGAACTCCTGCCGCAGCCTGCTTGAAAAAATCTCTGTCTGCCGCGTTCGCCTTATCACCGGTCGTAGAAATAACATCACCAATGCCGTGCTCTGCCGTTTCATCCACATAACAAATTTGAAATCTCTCAAATCCAATTCTTTCCGCTTCCCGAATTAAAACATCCTGCTGGATACTCCAATCCATTGTTCGGATATCTTCCCGACTGGCGATATCCTCTACTTGAGCTATGTAAGTATTAATCTGCTGCTCTACCAGTTTCGACGCATCAACTGCTCTGTTACCCAATTCAGTCTGAATTGTCCCCTTTAGCAGCTTGCTGACCGAAGCAACCGTAATGATTCCGAATACAATACATATGACCGCAATCAGCAATGCAATACCAAACAAAAGCTCTGTCTTAATTGATTTTTTTCCAACTTTTTTCATTTTTACTTTATCCCCCTTGTATATTCAATTACTTATACTTAAATTACCGAATTATTATACACCTCCACTATATATACAAGCAACCGTTTGCCATATATTTCCAACTAAAGTACTAATATCAAAGGCAAAAAATAAACAATGCCATTCCAACACATGTGAATAACTATCCCCGGAACAATGCTTTTGGCAGTTAAAGCCCCCCATCCCGCGCAAAGTCCAAAAAGAAACGAACCAACATTAAAAGGATTCCCGTGTATCACATAAAATATCAGTGCAGAAACAGTAATCGTGAATGCCTTCCCATGCTTTTCTTTTAGTATATCTATTATTATACCTCTGCAAACAATCTCTTCCGTAACAGGCGCAAGCAGACAGGTGGTTAAACACGGAAAAATTTCAAAAACAAATTTTTCTCCTCCACCCTCCTGATATATCAACACACTCAAAGCTGTCACTATCACCGTCTGCCACAATGTCACCAGAATGGCAATTGCAATCTGACCATACCCCTCTTTTTGAGGCTTTTGAAACCAGCTTCGATACTCACATTTTTCTTTTTTTATGTATACCAATAATCCCAAAAGAATGATAAAATAGAAAAGCACTCCATGAATTTTTATCTCGGGAAATATAATCCTAATGGCAAGTCCGAGCAGGATTGCCAAAATATATAATCCTGACAATTTCAGGAATCGGTATTTTGGGGTCTGTCTCATCTGCAACATCCTCTTTTATTAATTTATCTTTAGTTCCTTAACAGAAATGGAGCAGGACACTCTTATATTTGCCCTGCTCCTATTTTTACTGAATATATGCTAATCTAAATCAATGACAGCGCTGCCTCATCTCCCACCAGTACCACGTCCGGATGGAGCTGTAAAATAGATGCCGGAACCTGCGGTGTTACCGGTCCGAAAAACGCTTCCTTTACAATCTTAGCTTTGTCTTCCCCACTCACAACTACAACAACCTTTTTTGCCTGCATGATGGTGCGGATGCCCATTGTATATGCCTGCTTCGGTACATCATCCATAGATGCAAAGAAACGTGCATTGGCATCAATCGTGCTCTGTGTTAAATCTACACAGTGTGTATCCTTTTCAAATACGCTGTCCGGCTCATTGAATCCAATATGTCCGTTATGTCCCAAGCCTAAGAGCTGCAAATCAATTCCGCCGGATTTGCGGATAATCTCATTGTATTCCTCACATGCTTTCTCAGAATCAGCCTCAAGACCGTTTGGCACAAATGTTCTTTCCGGATTAATATTTACATAATTGAATAAATTGTTATTCATGAAATAACGATAGCTCTGGTCATTCTCCGGTGAAAGTCCCTTATATTCATCCAGATTGATACTTGTCACATCACCAAAGTCCAATTCACCTGCTTCATATTTGCTGATTAACTCCTTATAGGTTCCGATTGGTGTAGAGCCGGTTGCCAGTCCCAGAACACAATCCGGTTTCATTATCACCTGAGAAGCAATCATATTGGCTGCCATACGGCTCATCTTGTCATAATCCTTCGCTTTAATAATCTGCATAATCTATCCTCCCATGATTATTATCAAAATTCCTTTTTTACTGTAACACACTCACTGAAAAGTACAAGTCTTTTTTCTGTAGAAAGTCTATGCTATAATACTACTAACACTATCTCAGAAAGGACACCCATATGAAATTAAACAAAAAATCCTTTGTTGCCTTACTTGGCATCGCACTGCTTATCCTGCTTTATATTGCGACACTCATTACCGCCTTTTTGAATATCCCAAACTGGGACAAGCTGTTTCAGGCATGTGTCTTTGCTACTATCGGTATCCCGATTTTATTATGGATTTATCTGATGCTTATCAAGAACCGGAAACGATAGCTTTCATACCGTCTTATTTCACACCCAGTTTTTCCAGATCTGCAACGGCTGCTTCTCTCGTTGTAAAAACAATTCCATGCATTCCCTGTGCCCTTGCCGCGTTTATATTTGTTTCCAAATCATCCAGAAATACGCATTCCTCTGCCTTCAAATGATACCGCTCCAGAAAGCACTTATAAATCTCCGGCTCAGGCTTAACCATTTTATCACGATAAGACAAAATCCCTCCATCCGCATAAGGGATAAAATCCAATGCATGCGCACATTCCTTCTCTGCTTTTTCCGAAAAATTGGAGAGATAATATACGCCATAGCCCTTTGCTTTTAGCTCCTGAATCCACGGAATCGCGTAATCCAGTTTTTCTACAAGTCCTGACATGTCTGCCGTAAATTCACGAATTTCCTTTTCAATTCCCGGGTCATTTTTTACCAGTGTTTCCACAACCGCTTCAACACTCATAACCCCTCTGTCAAACTCTGCCCATTCCTTGCTTTTTACCGTAGCAGCTGCCACTCTTTCACAGACCTCCTCCGCAAAGCCAAAGCTATGAATGTATTTATTCCATGTATAGTCTGTCAATACGTTCCCAATGTCAAATACTACATTTTTAATCATTTTCTTTTTCTCCTTCCAGTAAGTTAAGCAGGTTTATGGCTGCTACGGAAAGTGGCTTCTGTGGTTTTGTTATGACACAAAAGCTACGCTTTGGAATTGCTTCACAAAATTGTAATTCAAACAGAGTGCCTTTTTCCAACTGGCTCCGGGCGAATTCCTTCATAACACAACCGATGCCAAGATTTCTTTCTGCGAACTGTACAATCATATCACTTGTAGCAAGCTCAAATTCCGGATGAAGCTCTACGCCCCGCTCCCGCAAATACGCATCCACATAGCTCCGGGTGCTTGTGTTTTTTTCCAGCAAAATCATAGGTAGCGTTTCCAGCTCCTGTAATGACAGCCTTTTATTCTTATAGGTTAAAAATTTTCTGCCTGCCACAAAAGCATCCTCAATCTCACGAACCGCCTTTATCTGCAATTCTTCTTCGGATTCTATCGGAGTACTTACCACCCCAAAGTCAATTTTTCCTTCCTGCAAATATTGAATCGTTTCCGGAGTAGGTGCATTGGTAACAAGCACCTTTATTTTAGGATATTTCTCATGAAACCGCTCCAAATATGGCAGCAGATAAAAACGCAGCGTCATATCACTGGCACCAATTCGCACCTCGCCCAGTTCTAAATCCAACATCTGCTGCAACTGCTTCTCACCCTGACGGATTTGCTCAAATGCCTTCTCTACATAGGAATAGAGCAGCTCGCCCTCCTGTGTCAGCCTTACCCCCCGTGCATTACGCATGAAAAGACGTACTCCTATCAGCCGTTCAAGCTGTTTCATGCTTTGACTGACTGCCGGTTGGGAAACAGAGAGCTGCCTTGCTGCCAAAGTCAGGCTGCCATGCTTTGCTACATAATAAAACACCTTATAGTATTCCAGATTGTTCATCCTTGCATCCCTTTCCTGCATCTGTTAGAATTTTACCATAAGGAGGCGGCTTATGTACACAATAATTCTATGGGATTTGGACAATACACTGCTTGATTTTAATGCAGCAGAAAAATATGCATTTGATACCTGTATGAAGGAAATCGGCTTGACACCAACCGATGAGCTTCTTCAAAAATACGATACCATCAACAGCTCCTATTGGAAAATGTTGGAGCGGGGAGAAATCACAAGAGAAAAGCTGTTAAACCAGCGTTTTATTACCTTCTTTGAGGAAATCGGCGTCACCGATGTCGATGTCCCCTATATCCGCGATACTTACCAAAAGCTTCTCGGCAGTGTTTATTACTATATGGAGGATTCGCTTGCACTGTGCCAAAAGCTCAGTCAAACACATCGCCAATATATTGTTACGAACGGGGTCGCTTCTACCCAGAGAAATCGGCTGACACTGAGCCGATTGGGAGAACTGATGAACGGCTATTTTATTTCAGAGGAAATCGGCTGCGAAAAGCCGTCATCGGAATTTTTTAAAAAAAGCTTTGCACAAATTCCGGATTTTCAAAAAGAAAAAGCAATAATAATAGGAGATTCTCTTTCCAGTGATATACAGGGCGGTATCGGTGCCGGCATCGCCTGCTGCTGGTATAATCCTAAAGGAATTCCCGCACCGGAGCATATGAAAATCGACTACACCATCCGCCATTTAGATGAGCTTTTGCCGATTGTAGGCATACACTAGAACGGATTAGCAGAAATGAATTCCTTTTCTGTACAATGAGCATAAACAAGGGGATTGCACTTATTAAGCCGCAATCCCCTTTTCTCAATAAAATTAACAAAGTGTAATCGGATTTTTTTCCGCAAAATTGGTTTCCATCGTCCATGTAACTGCCGTACATTTCTTCATAACAAAAATTCTTACAATATCATCGCCAATTCCCTGTTCTCTCCATGCCTGAAGAAATTTCCGTGTAGGATGCGCGTAAATCTCTGCTTTGAGTGCTTCATCAGACACCTCTTCCAAAACTCCTGTTACCCTTACCTGAGTGCCCTTTCCGAAAAAGCACATCTCCGCTTTCGGGTTTGCTTTTATCTGTTCATATACATCCTTTGTGGATGCCGTGTGAAATATAATTCCGTTTTCATCTGCACGATAAAGCAGCATTCCTCTTACTCTTGGCTGGTCTCCATCCATTGTAGCCAGATGAAATGCCGGATTATCATTCAAAAGTGTCAAAATTTCCTGTGCGTTCATTTTCATCATCCTCCCTGAAATAATAATGAATCCATTCTATCGCACTTTTATTATCTTCACTTTCAAAATCCCGCCTAAAATTTATATAATCCTGCTAATTCACATACTTTTCCCGATATTCCGACGGTGACAGTCCCAGCTTATTCTGAAAACAGGCAGAAAAATGCGTACTGCTGTTAAATCCGCACCGCATCGATATTTCCGTCACAGAAATCTGTTTACGCCTAAGCAATATTTTTGCACGGTTCAATCGAACATCTATCAGATACTCCATTGGTGTCATGTCCGTTTCCTTTTTAAATCTGCGACTAAAACAGGAAATCGAAACATATCCGAGCGCTGCAAGCTGCGAAACCGTAATACGATTCATATAGTGCTGTTCCATATAATGCTGTGCTCTTGCCACCGAATAATCGGAGGAAACCCTCCGCATATCAAAATTCTCTCCTAAAATACTTCGGATAAGCCAATGGGTTATAATTTCTGCCTGTGCATCTAGTGTAATCTCTGCATTTTTCATTGATTTGCTGTATTCAAACATAAAAGTATTCAATGCCTTCAAAATATCAATGCATACCAAAAAAGAATAACCGTTATACACCGGCAGCGCCTTTTCATACATCGCATATCGACTTTCGAAATATTCCTTTTCAATCAAAATACAGTAATAATGCTGCCCATCCTTATCATTATGAGGAACGCCGGGTGAGACAATCTCTGCCGCATAATGACTCATCCTTTCTTCTCTCTCGCCGAAGGAAATGCAGACCATATAAGACGGATGACTGTGATTGGGTCTGGCCGCATAGCCGCAAGGCCCCGCCGCCGGAATAAAAATTCCCAGCTGCGGACGCATATAACAGTCCACAAATGCCAAATCTTCTTTTGTAACCTTGTCGCCAATCAGGTTTTTTATTATTTCCGTTTCCTTTATCATTTGCATTTCTTTCCCGCTTTTACTTTTTTGCACCGAGCGGACTCTCTCTGTAAATAATATCCTCCCGCCCCGGCCCGTTGCTGACCATTGTAATCGGATACCCGATTTTTTCCTCAATAAATTCAATATATCTTTTGCAATTTTCCGGTAATTCCTCGTATTTTGTTATGTCACGGATATCACTCTTCCATCCCGGCAGCACCTCCAGTATCGGCTTTGCCTTTTCCAGCCTTGCCGTCACCGGAAAATCTGTTGTTATCGTACCATCAATTTCATAGCCTGTACATACCGGAATTTCATCCAGATAACCAAGCACATCCAGTACCGTAAATGCCACATCGGTCGTCCC
>JAZNIP010000311.1:0-3230 GCA_045577575.1 Lachnospiraceae bacterium
CTACGGTACTGATGACAGAGGAAAAGGAACTGCATTATTCCTTCAGCTACGGTATGGAGCCGTATAATGGAGAGGATTTGCTGGAAACACTGCTTCGAAAGGCAGATGCCCGGATGTACCGTTATAAGGTTAAAAAACGTCGAATGTCGGATAAAGAAAAAATAAGAAAATAAAAAATGTAAAAAATGGTTGACGTATGTACAAAATATGCTATAATGTTAGATGTGCATATGGGTGCATAATATATTACCCAATCAGTCGTGATAATACGAAGGGACTGAAGGGAGGTTAGGTGTGGTTTATGTCGAACGTAATCGTAAAAGAAAACGAGACTTTAGATAGCGCTTTACGTCGTTTCAAGAGAAGCTGTGCAAAAGCAGGAATCCAGCAGGAAATCCGCAAAAGAGAGCACTACGAGAAACCAAGCGTAAAACGTAAGAAAAAATCTGAAGCAGCTAGAAAACGTAAATATAACTAATTGTATTCTAAAAAGTCCTTAGCTTTGCTAAGGACTTTTTTGAGCTTGTGAGGAGAGGAAAAAATATGTGGACAAGAGAAATATTCGGAACCGATCTTTATCATATTATAGCATCCTTTATTATCTATAGTATGATTGGATGGCTGGTAGAATCCATCTATATGTCTTTTTGTGAACGGAAAATTGTAAACAGAGGCTTTGCCAAAGGACCGTTTTGTCCGATTTACGGCTTTGGAGGAGTATTGGGGTATCTGATTCTTCATCCGTTAGAGGGGAGATATATCCAGTTATACATAGCCGGTGCGGTGATAGCAACGGTATTTGAGTTTATTGTAGGAAAAATAATGATTGCAGTATTCGGAGAGCTTTGGTGGGACTATAACGAAAAGCCGTTTAATTACAAAGGAATTGTATGTTTGGAGAGTACGATTGCCTGGGGGTTTTATGCGATTATTATCATTATGTTCCTAAATGGTAAGATTATGAGCTTTATTGATAGATATTCATATGAAAAAGGGATAAAAATATGCACAATTGTTGGGATAATTGCATTTTTTGATATATTATTTCAAATTTTTCGCGCATTAGACTGGAATTTTAGAAAGAGTTGTGATAGAATAATAAAAAAGTACTACATGTTCCGCGAGCGTTGGTATTGATGCCGGGAGAGAGAAAGGATGGGTATTTATGAAACTGAAGGGCAAAATTTTATCACTGGTAATTTTACCGCTTGTTGTGTTATGTGCACTAGTAGGCTTGATTGCACATTTTAAGGTAAGCGCTGCTATGAAGCAGTTAGTGCAGAAGGACTTGCATGCAGTAGCACTTGCAGTTGAGGATGAGGTAATCGCAAGTGTGGGACATGTGGATGTGTTCCATGTAGATGAAGCAGGTCAGCTTTGGAACGGTGATGACAATTTATCCGATGAAGCAAACATGGTGTTGTTTGATGCTATCAGTGCAGACGCTAAAATTGATGTTACCGTATTTTACGGAGATACAAGACGTGTAACAACCGTACGTGATGCAAGCGGTAATCGTGTACTTGGCACACAGGCAGGACAGAAGGTTATTGATACTGTATTAAAGGGCGGTCAGGAATATTTCGCAGAGAACGTAGATGTAGAGGGTGAACCTTATTTCGCATACTATCTGCCGTTCTATGCAAACCGTGACGAGTCCACAGCTCCGGTTGGTATGATATTTGCAGGTATGAGACAGGCAGATGTTGAGGATGAGATTTCTACAGTTCTGATGCTCATTGTAGGTATGGGCATTGCGATAACTGTTGTTTGTGCAGTAGTCGGATTCATCATTGTAAGCCGTATCACAAAGAGAATTGCTTCCAGCATGAGCGTAGTTCAGGAGGTTGCAGGCGGTAATCTGACGGTAGAAATCAAAGAAGCTGATACAAAGGTAAAGGACGAGGTCGGCGATATTGCAAGAGCAACTGCAGATTTGCGGGCACGTCTGTATGATATTGTGAAAAATATTAACGAATCCTGTGAGGAGGTTCGTACAGCAGCGATTACATTGGATGACCATGCAGAACTGTCCTCCACACATATTTCCCAGATTGATACAGCCGTAAACGAGATTGCACAGGGCGCAAGTACACAGGCTGAGGAAACGCAGCACACAACCGAAAATGTTATCGTTATGGGTGATATGATAGAGAAGGATAACACAGAAATCGGAAATCTGAATGTTAATGCGGCTGAAATGAACCAGAACGGACAGAATGCTATCAGTACTCTGAAGGAACTGGAAGAAATCAACGAAAAGACAAAGAGTGCAATTGATGTTATTTATGAGCAGACGCATACAACAAATGAATCTGCAGTAAAGATTCGTGAAGCGGTTAATCTGATTACGGATATCGCAGAAGAGACAAACCTTCTTTCTCTGAATGCTTCTATCGAGGCTGCAAGAGCAGGTGAGCAGGGTCGTGGATTTGCGGTTGTAGCAGGTCAGATTCAGAGACTGGCAGAACAGTCCAATGAATCCGCTAAGAAAATTGAAGCGATTGTTATATCTTTGATTAACGATTCCGATAAGTCTGTAGAAATGATGGACGGTATCCGTAAAATCATGGAAGAGCAGAATGAAAAGGTTGACAGAACAAGTGAAATGTTCGGTCTGTTAAAGAATGGTATTGACCAGTCGGTAGTAGCAGTGAATGTAATTGCTGACAGTACAAAAGAAATCGATAGAATGAGAGTTGGTGTGGTTGACGCTTCACAGAATCTTACTTCTATCGCGGAAGAAAATGCGGCAAGTGCAGAAGAAACCTCTGCAGCAGTATCTGAACTGACAGGTATTGTAGAGTCCATTGCTAAGGGAGCTGCTGATTTGAAACAGCTTGCAAATGACTTATATGAAGAAGTTAAATTCTTTAAGGTTCAGTAAATACCAATCCATAGAAATAAGCGATATGCGGCATCCGGAGAAATCCGGGTGCCGTTTTTGTATAATATGCTTTGAAAATTCATATATATGTGGTAGAACTCGGAAATGGGAGTTAATTATATGAAAAAGAAATTTTATAGGATTTATGCAATCCTGCTGAGTATTTCCCTTATGATAGGCGGTCCGGTGTGTCTGCCTTTTTCTGTCTGTGCCACACCACAGGCGGAGCAGCAAGGTAAGGCAGAGCAGGAAAATAGCGCGATCTCACAGCAGACGGACAATACAGTGCAGATTGCGGCTCCGTCTGCAATTCTGATGGAGGCATCTACCGGACAAATCATAT
>JAZNIP010000312.1:0-11549 GCA_045577575.1 Lachnospiraceae bacterium
AGAAAGCACCTATCCTTTATGTAGATTTTTGTTTCGCAACTTAATCTTAACACAAAGTCGGTGCTTTCTTCTTTTGTCTATTTATTTTTCCTACAAAAACTTTACGCTATGCATATTTTTTCTGCACAATATATACCCAAATGCATGCGAAAAGGCAACCGTCATTTCACATGCCACTGTTATCTCCAAAATAAGTGGATATAGAAACCATTACTTTTGTAGTATGAGAAACACATGTTACAAGCCAAAAGCCGTCTACTTTTACAAGAAAAGTAAACGGCTCTTTTTTAATCCTCTATCAATCTGAGTCCTGCAGTATCTGTTACCGGCAGTGAGAATGTAATAGCCTTAGCCTTACTGTCTAAACCTGCCTTTTGCATAATAGCCTGCATGATACTATTTTTCTGCTCTGTCTTAGTAACAATAAATATCATTTCTTTTTCCACTGCCAGAGATACGCCCATAAATTTATCAGCAGCCGCCATACCTGTTCCTTTGGCATGGATAACGGTTCCTCCATATGCCCCCGCAGCTCTGGCTGCTTCCATAATTAATTCTGTATAGCCTTGTTCCGCAATCACAACAATCAAATCATGCGTAGTATTTTGCAAGGTTGATTCCTCCTCTTTCTGATAATCCTGACTTTCCAACAGAAACTGCAATGCCTTTTTTCCACCGATGCTGCTGAGAGGAATGATAAAAGCAATGCCTCCACCCGGTGCATCAATTTTAAGCTTTTTTTCCAGTTGCTTTTTAACAGTCTTCCACTTATCCTCTTCCAAAACAGCAAATGACACTGCCTTTTCTGTGGATTCCAATCCTAAATAATCCAAAATGTCACTTGCAGCCGTACCAAATCCGAGGGACAGAAAATTAACGTTTAAATCATTCTCCTGATATAAATCCAAATATTTATTTACGATTTTTCTATCCACAATCGTTGTCATCAAATATAAATTGCCTATTATAATCACCATGCCTTTCTGCATAGAAACAAATTCTCACCTATGCTACAGTTCGATAATTTCCATATCTCCATATGCATCCAGAGACGTATACGCTCCCTGATATACTGCATCCTTATGAATCCTATTCTCTTTCACCTTGTAGATTAAGCCCATTACCTGAATGGTAATCAAAGGTGTCATGGCTACCATCGCTACAATTCCAAAGGCATCTGTAATGATATTACCTCCGGATGCCTCACAGACACCCATTGCAAACGGTAACAAAAACGTTGCTGTCATAGGACCGGATGCCACACCACCCGAGTCAAAAGCAATAGCGGTAAATATTTTGGATACGAAGAAGGTTAATAGTAATGCAATGGCATAACCCGGAACCAAGAACCACAAAATGGAGATTCCTGTTAATACACGAATCATTGCAAGTCCCACGGACACAGATACTCCGATGGACAAGCTGAGTCCCATGGCTTTCGCAGATATTGCTCCGGAAGTCATCTCCTCAACCTGCTTTGTCAATACAAATACTGCCGGTTCCGCCAAGACAATGAAGTAACCGATAATCATACCGATAGGAACTATAATCCATGCATAAGACAGACCTGCTATCGTTTGTCCCAGGTAATTACCAGCAGGCATAAAGCCAACATTTACTCCCGTCAGGAAAAGCACAAGTCCCACGTAAGTATAAGCCATACCGATTGCTATTTTGATTAATGTTCTTTTATTCACCTCTCTTGCAAACAATTGAACAATCCCATAAAAAACAATAATGGGTAAAATAGAAATGGCTATTTCTTTTATGTAAGTAGGAAACTCCATCGCAAACAGCTTCCACAAATCAACCGTATTGTCAAGGATATGAATCGCTTCCGATACCTGTTCACTTTGTTCGGGTTTGAAAATCATTCCCAAAATCAAAACTGATAAAATCGGTCCAATAGAGCACATGGCAACCAAACCGAAGCTGTCATCCGCCGCATGTCTATCGCTTCGGATTGCAGAAATACCAATACCAAATGCCATAATAAAAGGAACCGTCATAGGTCCGGTAGTTACACCGCCCGAATCAAACGCAATGGCAAGAAAATCTCCCGGTACAAAAAATGCTGCTAATATGAAAACAATCGCATAAAAAAATACAAGCAAATGTCCTAACGGAATTCCAAAGAGCATACGAAAAATTGAAAATACCAGAAACACCGCAACGCCAAGAGCCACGGACAAAATCAATACCAGATTCGGAATGGAAGGCACCTGCTGTGCCAATACCTGCAAATCCGGCTCCGATATGGTAATCGCAAATCCCATCACAAAACTGACTACTATAACAATCAGAACGTTTTTTGATTTGGTCATAATAGAGCCGACACGTTCTCCGATAGGTGTCATAGATAATTCTACACCTACATTAAAAAGCAGCATTCCCACAATCAGCAGAACTGCTCCTATCAGAAAGCTAATCAAGACACTGGGCGGTATTGGCGCAATGGAAAAGCACAAGAGCAAAACAATAACCAATATCGGCAATACAGCCTTCAATGTCTCCATAAATTTTTCTTTGAATTTTGAATGAATAAATTGCAAGCCTTTTTTCCCTTTCTTTTTTTTAAGTATAACATACTATTCATTCATTTTAATAAAGATTTGGTAAAAAATAATAAACAAAAATACCAGATAATTTCTCAGCAATCAATATCTTAAAATAGAAAACACTGACCCGTTTCTGAATCAGTGCTTTGCTCAGTCATATTTGCTATTTCAATATTTCCAACCTGTTGATAAACATTTCCCTTTGGCTGTTATCCTTAAACCAGCTATAATCAATCTCTTTTATCTGGTTTAATCCTATCTTTTGAACCGCTTCAATAGCAGCTTCTTTCTGGCTCATTTTATTTGGTGTGGTCAGACAGTTTGCACCTTCGATTGTTCCATATGCTTGGAATGCTTTATTAAAATCCATCAAATCATATAGACGAATCGGTTTATTCGTTTCATTGTCTATCAGCAATCCCCAGTTTCCCCAGTGCCTGTCTGTATTGCCAATCAGATAATCTATGATGTTCATCATATAATAGGAATAAGCATCCAGATTCAAAATATATTGCATTTTATCCATGTCATGATTCATACAATAAATTTCAAAATATTCCATTGGCACAATACTATATGCTAAGGATGTCACGATTTTGCTGACAGAAACCTTTTGTCCGTCATAAACTTCTTCCTCGTATTCCACTTGATTAAGCTGAAAGCATCTGCAAATCCTACTTGCCAATAATTCCTGCTCAACCGGTTCTATGCCACCGTCTTTCATAAGATAGAACCCATCTTCTCTACGAATCCACGCTTTCGGATAGCACCCCTGTGTTGCAAGGTCGTCTGCAATCAAATGACTATTTTCTATTGTCATCTGTTTTCCTCTGAGGGAAACATCTACAAAAGCTGATGCCAAATGATTCTGAAACAAATTTAATGTTGCAAAGTCCTGACGCTCATAGTTCTCCTTCGTCCAATAAATATCCATAAGCGATAAACAGTGATAAGACAACGCAATCTGTGCCCGGTCTTTATCCGTAGAGGATTGCGAAGCACCAATACTATTCAGAATCTCCTTTGCATATTCTCTGTCCAAAGTTAATACACGAGAAGCACACCAGTGATAAAAGTTATCCAGATTCTGAATGCGGATGTCAATATCATCTTCTATATTCTGTTCAAAATACAAATTATATGGCATCCTGTTTGCTAAGTATACCGTGCATTCACCGTTTCTACAGATACTGGCAATCTTTTGGCTGCCATGCATAATATGATACTCCTGCCACTCTTTTTTACTCGTTGCTCCCATTTTTATTCCCTGCTATTTCAATATATAAATATTTCTACGCTCTCTTTTCTCTTTCTTTAAATACCCTATCTTCACAAGTGCATTCAATTTCCTGCCCGCAGTCTGCTCAGATACTTTCAATATTTTTGCTGCAACAGCTATTGTTATCTCTGCACCCTTTCCTCTTTTCTGTATTTTATTCAATAAAATTTTCTGGCTCTCAGACATTTCATTGTCCTCTCTTACTGCTGTAACCATGCACATTCCTATTGTATCTAACATATAATCAATAAATGGCGTAATGTCTATCCATTTTTCTCCATTGCTATATACCTTCTCAGATTCCTTTAACATAGCATAATAACTGGACAAGCTGTCATTTATTGTTCTGGATAATGGTAAGTACTTTATTTTCTCTATTCCATGATGTAGCAAAAATGACTGTGTCATAATTCTGGCTGTTCTGCCATTTCCATCGCAGAATGGATGTATATATACAAAATAGAAATGAATAATTGCTGCTTTCATCCATACATTGAGTTCTGAATGCTCTATAAAAGCAAATAAATCCTGCATCATTGTACTGATTTCTTCTGCTTTTGCCGGAGTATGAATAATATCGGTATTACTTCCGACATAAACCATGCCGCTTCTGAATTGTGCACCTGCTAAATGAACGTTTTCGCATACATCCTGCGTTATGATTTCCCATAACGTTCTGATATTGTCCATACCTATCTGGTTTTCGTATGCATAGTTTATCCCGTGAATGGTATTGACTACCATTTTATCATCTTTTGACACAGGCTTATCATATGCACGCTTTACATTTTCAACAGTTGTTCTTGCACCTTCTATCGTTGCGGAATGGTATGCATCCAGTAAAATAATATCTTTTACTTTTTTGTCACTGCTGACTTTCTGATATAAATTAGAAAGTGCTGCTAACTTTTCCTCGATTTCTTTTGTCTGTATCAAAAAAATAACTGCACCCTGTAAGCCTTTTAAGGGAATTTCCATTCTGTGTGCTTTTCTGTATTTTAATTCTAAAGCAGCCGATGCAATCCCTGCTTTCTCTTTTATCTTTAACGTATCTAACGATTCATACATCCTGCACACCTGCCTTCTCAAAAGTTTTTTTCTTATTATATCGGAATGTGCACAGAAAGGCAATCATTTCACCATCTTACAGCCCCACCACCTGATACGCTTGTCCTCTTCTACGATACTTTCCTGCACTCATTTTTATTATCAATTCTCTATGCAGACACTTCTTTACTCCACTACTAAAAACCATTGCTTTCGGGGTATCGGAACCAAGGATACGATTTCACTATCACCTCTTCCACTGCCTATGATCAGAAATGGATATACGGTCGAAATACCTTTGAAAATATTGATTTATTAGTTGACAGTATTTTCGCCAACTACCTCTCCCGTCCGGGTGTTCGTCAGCCGATTTTTACTTCCTATTGTGACGGAAAACGGGTCACATGCTCCGGTTTAAGCCAATGGGGTTCCAAATATCTGGGGGATGAGGGATATAGTGCCATTGAAATCATCCGTTATTACTACGGAAATGATATGTACATCAATACTGCTGACAGCATTGAAGGCGTTCCGAGCTCCTGGCCGGGCTATAATCTGACCGTCGGTTCTTCCGGCGAAAAAGTACGTCAAGTCCAAGAGCAGCTAAACCGCATTGCCCGCAATTATCCGGCACTGCCAACCATTACGGCTGACGGTATTTACGGTCAAAGGACTGCCGATGCAGTTCGCATTTTTCAACGCATTTTTGACCTTCCTTCAACCGGTATCATCGACTATTCAACCTGGTATGAAATCTCAGATATTTATGTTGGTGTCAGTCAGATTTCGGAACCGAACTAATAAAAAGCACCACCTCATCGGTGGTGCTGCGTTATTCCATCCAAAAGATTTTTAATGCCTCTATGGCATATGCCGTGTCTCTGCTTCCTGCTGTCTCAACTGCTGAATGCATAGCCAATTGAGGTAAGCCAATATCTGCAGAGCTGACAGAAACATGAGCCGTTGAAATATTGCCAAGTGTCGAACCACCTGCAATATCAGAACGATTCGCATAGGTCTGATAAGGCACCTTTGCCCTTTTGCATATACCCTTTATTTTAGCCGCTGAAATCGCATCTGTTGTATATTTCTGACTGCCATGATATTTGATGACAATTCCTCCGTTTAAATACGGTCGGTTGGTAGGATCCGCTTTTTCCGGATGATTTGGATGTACTGCATGTGCATTGTCCGCAGAAATCAAAAAGCTATCCGACAGCATTTGCAAATACTTCTCTCTTTCAAGCTGTAAAGCCTTGCAAATCCGCCAAAGAATATCTTCTAAAAAGGTAGAATCCGCACCCTGTCCCGTACTGCTTCCCACTTCTTCATTATCAAAAACTGCACACAGATTGATATATTTCTCAGGAGCACTATCGGTAAAAGCCTTTAATGCTGCAAATACGCTCTGCAAATCATCCAGCTTTGGTGACAGTACAAATTCTCCACTCTCGCCAAGAAGCCTTCCTTTGTCACGCACATACAAAAACAAATCATGTCCTAACACTTCATCTGCCGAAATCCCTACAGCCTCTGCTATTTTTTCTGTCAATCCATCCTTTTTTTCCTGTTCAAATCCGGCATACAGAGGCAACATATCTGTCTGTAGATTGTATTCCACACCCTTGTTCATTTCACGGTTCATGTGAATTGCCAGATTCGGAATCACAAGTAAATCCTGTTCAATGTTTACTAATTTTGTCTCAATGCCTGATTCTCCTGCTACGGCAATCCTTCCTGCAATCGACAACGGTCTGTCCAGCCATGTAGAGAGAATTGCACCGCCATATTTCTCAGTATTTAAAATAACATATTGCTTTTCTACTGACATTTCAGGATTTTCTTTTATTTTAAAGGTAGGTGAATCACTGTGAGCCGCCACAATATGAAACCCGTCTATATGCTCCTTATTCGGAATCCGAAAGGCAATCGCAGAGGAATCATTTCTGATTACATAATATGACTTTCCATACTCAAGGCTCCAGCTCTCCTTCTCTTCCAATCGTACAAAACCTTTTTCCTTTAATATATTCTCTATATTGGCAACTACATGAAAAACACTTGGACTCTTTTCAATAAAGTTTAGCATTTCCATACTCACATCTACATACTTGCGCTCCATAGCAGAATTCCTCTTTTCATCCTAGTGCACTACACCATCACCGGATCTCGTCCACATAATATTTTCTGAAATCATTTCATCAATATCCATACCAATGATTTCCGATGCTCTTTCTTTGGCCACATCTTCATTTATAGTACCCAAATCTCTATAAATATCATATGCCGGCTTCTTATTTCCATTCAAATCACACAGTCCCAGTGCCAGATTACTCTCCATTTCATGAGCATCATCAGTATGGCGGAACAGCATAAATGCATCTATGTCCGGAAGCGATGCTGCTTTCAGATAACCGTAAGCGACGGAGGCTTCCTGAGCAGTTTCTCCAAAGCTTGATGTATACCCGATTTCTGCCAATGATATACTTCTCACCTGCCCCGACGGATTTAAAAACTCTTCCCGATGCATATAATCAATTAAAATATCAATATTCTGCATTGTAATATAAGGTGTTTTGATACTGTCCTTTACCCATACTGCCGGTCCGTTCCATGCATAAGGATCATATAACGGCGAATTGTACGGATGATAGGAAAGTCCCCAATCAATGTTGCCTTCCCGATTCATATAATAATTGAATTTATCCAAATAATCTTTTGCCAAAAAACTACCCGGATTAGATTTACGATTCCATTCCTGATCAATGGAATTGTAAATGCGTACATTTGCATTGACTGCTTTCATTTCATTGTAAATAATACGAAATGCCTTTACATAGGCACTTACATTCTCATCCAAAGACTCAGAGCTGGTATACCACCATGAAGTACGGGCATTTACCTCATTGCCAAGCACCCAGTTATCAATCTGTCCGCATTCATAATAACCGGAATAGCGCTGTGCCAAAAATGCACCAATTGCTTTTAAATGATTTACTCCGTCAGCATCGGCCACATTCAAAGCATATCCCGGACAATCTCCTCCTACTGCAAGAGGATGTACCAAATCCTTAGAAAACATCCCAGTACCGCCATTCAACAGCACCATCGTCATCTGGATGTCTTCTTCTGAAAAAAACTTGGTCATCGTGTCATAATTTTCAACCATTGTTTTATCAAAATACCACATCTGTCCGTTATACTCAAAAGGAATTGCACCGGGAACCCACTCAGCCGAACAGATATCATCCACATATAAATTATAAACGACCTGCTGAACACCAAGTTCTTCTAACTCTCCAGCCTCAATCTTACTAAAATCAGGTAAAATACCTTTAATACCCTTATCTTTGCGAAAAGCAGTATAAGCTGCATTATCCTCCGGATTGGTGATATAATGCTCATCGCTTACCTGAACCATCTGTCCGCCCTGCTTCATTGCGACCAAAAACTTACAGCTCAAATTAGCTTCCTCTTCATTATAATTCAGAGGAAAGCTTACCGATGTAGCTTCCTCTGCCACAACCTCCGCAACCAGCCTACCGATTGGCCCATCCTCATATACTTCATTCGCATACACATAAAATACTCCATCGTCACTGGAAGGTACCCGCTCTGCGCGAATCCGACATACAACATCCGTTCCTACTGCCAGACAGGACTCTATTTCTACCGGACGACCTGCCGCTTCCACACGCATAGGCGCTCCAATCGTTGCCACACAGCACAATACCATCATCAGAATGCCTATCATTCTCATTATTTTTTTTACCATCTTATCTTCTCTCATAGTCCCTCCTGATATTCCATCTATACTCTCTTTGTATTGTAACACAAATATTGCCATAATGAAACCAGAGCATTTTACCTAGTATTTGAGTAGTATTTGAGACAATTGATATTTTATGATATAATTTTTATACTTACTGATTATATTTATCAGTTGACTGTTTGTCGAACAAATATGGAAAAATCAAGTATCTTTCATTCAAGAGGAGGTAGTCTTATGTCACCAAAGGAAGCCGCCTTTGCCACTCTGGCAGAAGGCATGATAAAGAAACTGGAAAAACGCAATATAACAGGACATTATTTTGACAACTGTGAAGCACTCTGCAACTATCTCAAAGAAACACTACCGCAAGAAGCGGTTATTTCCTGGGGTGGAAGCGAATCCGTTAAGGAAAGCGGTGTTATGGCTTTACTACAGGCAGGCAATTATTCACTCATTGACCGGGCTACTGCCCAAACTCCACAGGAGGCTCGCGAAATTTTCAGCCGTACTGTTCTTTCAGACTATTATTTTATGAGTACCAATGCAATCACAATCGATGGTGAGCTTATCAATATTGACGGAAACGGCAATCGTATTGCATGTTTAGCACAGGGGCCCTCTCACGTCTACCTAATCGTCGGACGAAACAAAATTGCCTCCACTGTAGAAGATGGCATCCACCGTGTCCGCAACATCGCCGCCCCGCCAAATGTCAAACGCTTAAATCGTCAGACTCCGTGCCAGTCTACCGGATGTTGTGGCGACTGCCAGTCACCGGACAGCATCTGCAGTCACCTTATCATTACCAGACGCTCCTTCCATCCGGACAGAATTCACGTTTTCCTTGTAAATGAAGAACTCGGATACTAAATAGAAATTTAGATTCGTAATCATGAAGACAAAACGGGCTGTGTTTCTTTTTGAATGCCGGACTCCGGACAGCGGAATTACTAACTGCGCACCGGAGCATTTGTGTATCATTGGCGAAGCTAGGGAAAATTTAAAGGATTTTAGGCAAAAGAAAAGTGCTACCATTCCCAGACAATACATTGACGAAGGATGCGATGAATTTGTTAAATTCTGTTGGTAACCAGCAATTCCCGAACAAGGATGTCCGGGAAAGCTGCGACTGAGCCCGGATGGCGAATTCGCAGCGGCTGCGTGCGGTTTCATATAGGAAATCAGAATTGTTACAAATTCCGCATCTGTAGTCCGTATTGGATGGGAAACAGAAGCACTTTTCTTTTTATAAAACTCTTAAAATTTCTATTTTTCCTGTAAAAACTCCTGTAGTTTCCTGCTTACATTATCACAGATGTAATCCGCTTCTGCTTTTACATGCTCTCTTCCCGTTACCATAGCATAGGAAATTCCGCATTCATGGAACATTGCCACATCATTTTCACTGTCTCCAAAGCAAAGCGCTTCTTCCAGAGAAAATCCTTGAATCTTTGCCAATTCACGAAGTGCAGTTCCCTTATTGACACCCTTCATGGTAAAATCAAGCCACCCATTTCCTCCGTCTACCACCTGTAATTTATCGTCATATTTTGCATGAAACCATTTTTCTTCCTTTTCTGGGATTCCATTCCGCCACCAGATAGAAATCTTATTCATTTCTCCGGCAATCATCTGATAATCGGTAATTTCACTGATTCTGGGCTGTAAAAAATCATTCATATAAGCAATAAATTCCCGTCTCTCTGCTAAAGTATACAAATTACATTCACTGGACACGATGGTCTCTGTCCCCGGAATCTTTAGCATATCTTCAATCAACCGGAAACTCAGTTCTCTTGGGATGTTTCTCTCATAAATTACCTCTTTATTTTTTACAATCTGACTACCATTTTCACAAACAAGTGGTATCCTATCAATAATTGGTGCAAACATAAGCTTCATATTATTATATTGTCGCCCGCTTGCTGCTACAAAGGAAACTCCTCTTTTTTCCAATTCTTCAATAATTGGAAAGATTCCAGCATCTAACTGCTTATCTTCCCCTAACAAAGTTCCGTCTAAATCACTGATAATTGTTTTAATTTCTTTTCCATGAATTTGCATATCTGAATCTCCTATGCACATTGTTCTTTTTTACACAATGAGAATCCTATCACATCTTCCTTCTTTTTGCAAATAAATTTTATGTAAACCTTTTTGTGCAAAAGAGAGAGGTTGACATAACGCAACCTCTCCCATAAACTATCTTAAACTCAATTTATCTTTTCTGCAACTCTGCGCCTTCTACGGAGCTCACTTCATCCATTCCGTGCAGATACAGCTTTACTTTTCCTTTCAGCGTTTCTCCTGAAATCTTAACCACATCGCCGTTTCTCTCTGCTTTGATTATAGACTTTTCCTTTCCCTTTTCATCCGTTACAAAACAGGAAACCGTGTTTCCATCAGAAAGTGCATACAAATGCAGACTTAAATCTTCACGATAATCGTAATCCGGTACATGAACATCCTCTCTCATTGCCAGAAGCGTATTTTCTCTTACATAAACCGGCAGACTGAAATAATCATAAGTATCCTTGTACCAACTTCCGCCCTCTCTCACTTCATCACTTAACAGATGTGTCCATTTTCCTTTTGGCAGATAGTATTCCACACTACCATCCTCAGAAAATATCGGTGCAACAAGTAAACTGTCACCAAGCATATACTGCATATCCAGATTTTTCATTCCCAGTTCATCCGGAAATTCCAAAATCATCGGGCGCATTACCGGAATACCGGTTTCATGTGCATTTACCGATGCTGCAAAAAGATAAGGCATCAGGCTGCACTTGAGATTGGTAAAATACCGAAGCACATCACAGGCTTCTTCATCAAATAGCCATGGTACACGATAGCTTGTTGAACCATGCAGTCTGCTGTGGGTTGAGAAGAT
>JAZNIP010000313.1:0-2844 GCA_045577575.1 Lachnospiraceae bacterium
ATATTAGTAATCTCAATTGTCGTTTCCTCAATATTTCCCTCCGCATCCCTTATTTTGCAGGTATATGTCCCATTTTGAGACACGGTATATTCTGTCATATCCGTCCATATATCATTTCCTTCCTCATCCGTTTCCCAGGAAAGATATTTTTCCGGAAGTCCTTCCTCCTCACTGATTATTTCAGCAGTAATTTTTACATCCTGATTTGTCCAGTCAGTAGGAGCATCCAAAGAAACGCCAAGACATATTTCGTCCAGTGTTATTGTTATGTATCCGTTTCCGGCGTTTGAACTCAATGATTGTTCACTGCCTTCCACCAATACTGCAGTTTCATCTACGCTATTCACACAGGTAACTCCTCCACCTGCTCCACCATATGAATAACCGCCATACTTATATCCTGCATCATTTTTTCTTTTTGCGTCTCCGCCACTTCCTCCTTTCGCCGAAACAATCTTAATGCTATCTGCTAACAGATACGAACTGCCCCCTCCGTCTCCTCCATAGCAATGGTTACTTTCATCCGGTCTGACAGAGCTGCCCCCATCTGACCAGCCTCTTCCTCTTCCCCATGAACTCGTTGCCTGTCCGCCTACATGAACAGTTAATTCTTCATTCTTCTTTAATAAAAACTGAGCTTTGTATCTGCTGCCTCCTGATGCCTTTCCTTCTGTTACTTCATCTCCGTCCCGGCTGCCTGAAACCCAGCCATCTAATCCGTTTCCACCGGCACAGGTAATTGTATAATATCCCGTCACCGGTACTGTCCACTCTTCTTCACTTCCGGTATATTCATAACGGTTTTCCTGTCCTTCCTCCGGCGCAACAGCCAAAATCCCTATACAGCTGTCCTCGCTCACCACGCTCAGCATAGCTATCGCCGGATTCTCTTCACAAATATTCAATTCCATTTCTTCTGTCTCTTCGCTCGTCTCCTCAGCTTCTGCTTCTTCTCTCTCTTCGCTCGTCTCCTCAGCTTCTGTTTCTTTTGTCTCCTCGCTTTCTTCACTTATTTCCGTTTCATTGTCAACTCCGGCAGATTCCTCTGCCTGTTCTGCATAAACAATTTTTCCGGGAAATGGGTACAAAAAAGAAACCGTCGCTACCGCTACGCACAAACCAACTGCTATTTTGTTTTTTAAATTCATATATTCCTCCTGTTTGTCTTGTTTTTTGTTTCTTTGTCTTCCCGGGAAATTTTTAAAATAATGTGAAAAATAAGATAATAAAATAAATAGAATAAAGATATAAAAAGACACCGACGGTCATCCCATTCGGTGTCCAAATTATACTATAGAATTTCAGAATTGTAAATATCGTTATAAAGGATTTTCCTCTTCACCGCTTCCATTAATCCATTTTAGGTATGCATTAATGAAATGGTCAATGGCACCATCCATAACCGCATCTACATTAGAGCTCTCTGCACTTGTACGATGATCCTTGACCATCGTATAGGGCTGCATAACATAAGAGCGAATCTGATTTCCCCAACCGATTTCCTTGACTTCCCCGCGAATACCGGAAAGCTTCTGAGCATTCTCTTCCTGTTTCAGCATATATAGCTTTGCTTTCAGCATCTGCATTGCCTTGTCTTTATTCATATGCTGGCTTCGCTCATTCTGACACTGCACCACGATACCGGTTGGCAAATGTGTGATACGGATAGCTGAGGAAGTTTTATTGATATGCTGACCACCCGCACCACTGCTTCGATAAGTATCGATACGCAAATCGTCGTCATTGATTTCAATATCCAAATCCTCTTCAATATCCGGCATAACATCCAGTGATACAAAGGATGTCTGCCTCTTTCCCTGTGCATTGAACGGAGAAATGCGCACAAGTCGGTGAACTCCCTTTTCAGACTTCAGATAGCCATAGGCATTTTCACCGTTAATCTGGAAGGTAACCGATTTAATTCCGGCTTCATCACCATCCAAATAATCCAACACTTCAATACTGTAGCCCTTTTTCTCTGCCCATCTTGTATACATACGATAAAGCATCCCTGCCCAATCACAGCTTTCAGTGCCTCCCGCACCTGCATTCAGCTTAAGAATCGCATCATTTTTATCATATTCACCGGACAGAAGCGTGCTGATACGAATTTCTTCGAATTTTTTTATAAATTCTTCCAGTTCCTGTCTGGTTTCCGCTACAATCTCCTCATCTTCCAGTTCATAGCCCATTTCAATCAAGGTTTCAATGTCTTCATACTGTGCGGAGAGCTTTTCGCAGGTCTCCACAATATCCTTTAAGACCTTCAATTCCTTCATTTTTTGATTGGAATAGTCCGGATTGTCCCAAAATCCGGGAGCCTCCATTTCCATTTCCAATTCTTCGATTCGCTTTACCTTATTAGCCAGGTCAAAGTGAATCCCTCACTTCCGCTAATGGTGTTTCATACGCCTGCAGCTCAGACTTCATCTGATCTAATTCTACCAATTAACGTCACCTACTTTCTGCCACAGCAATTTTTAAATTTCTTTCCGCTTCCGCATGGACACGGATCATTCGGATATACCTTTGCAGCCTCTCTTCTTACCGGAGCCTTCTGCACGGAGTCATCCTTATTTGTACCGGTTACTTTCGCAACCTGTTCTCTTTCCACTT
This sequence comes from Lachnospiraceae bacterium, assembly GCA_045577575.1. Classification (GTDB taxonomy): domain Bacteria; phylum Bacillota; class Clostridia; order Lachnospirales; family Lachnospiraceae; genus VSOB01. The sequence goes on from JAZNIP010000313.1 coordinate 2,617, forward strand.
TTTGCTCTACGCGCACATGCAACAGCAGTTTCACGGTATCCTCACGAATACTGTCTGTCATGCTGTCAAACATCTCGTAACCGCTCAGCTTATACTCTACAAGCGGATCCTTCTGTCCGTACGCCTGCAAACCAATACCCTGACGAAGCTGGTCCATATCATCGATGTGATCCATCCACTTGTGGTCGATGACACGGAGCAGGATAACACGTTCTACTTCACGCAGCT
>JAZNIP010000314.1:0-7911 GCA_045577575.1 Lachnospiraceae bacterium
GGTCGGTCGTATCATGGTAGTCGATACAATTGATAATGCAGTAAGGATTGCAAAAAAATATGACTATGGTATTCGTATGGTAACAATAGAAGGCGAGCTTCTTGTGCCGGGCGGTGCCATTAGCGGTGGTGCATTCAAAAATAATTCCAACCTTTTGGGTAGAAGACGTGAAATGGATGAGCTTTCTGCAAAGGTAAAGCAGTATGAGCAGGAAATTCATAAAATTCAGACGGAAATTGATGCGGTTAAGGATGAGAGAAATCAAGTCAGAGCGCAGATGGAAACAACCCGTCTGACACTTCAGAATAAATTTATTGAGCAGAATACTGCGCGCCTAAATGTTATGGCGGCAGAGGAAAAATGGAATGAAACGGAAGTAGGCTTTGGGTCTTTAAAGGAAGAACAGGAAGAAATCGACATCCAGATGCAGCAGATTGGCGAGGATAAGGAGAAGACGGTTAAGGAGCTTGCCGATTCTGAGCTGTTAGAAAAGGAGACGGAGGCACAGATTGTTATTTTCCAGAAGGAACTGGAAATACTGCGTGCGCAGGAATCGGAGCAGACAGCAAAGGTTTCGGAATGGGATGTGGAAGCGGAAAAATTCCGTCAGCAGCAGGAATTTAAGCAGCAAAATGTTGACCGAATTGACGGAGAGATTTTGAGGCTTTCCGGTGAGCTTGCGGAAATTAATGCAGAACTGGAAAAAAATACAGTTGATATTGAACGTAAGCAAAATGACATCAGTGAGATTGAGCAGACTATTTCAAGCTCTCATACAACGCAGGGAGAAACGGAAGAAAAGCTTAAGAAGGATGTTGCAAGAAAAGAGGAACTGACAGATAAGCAGAAAAATTTCTTTACGGTGCGGGAAGAACTGGCAGAGAAAAAGAACAGTCTGGATAAGGAAGTATATCGTCTGAATGCGCAGAAGGAAAAATTGGAAGGAACACTGGAAGCGCAGATTAATTATATGTGGGATGAATATGAAATTACCCTGACGGATGCAGCGTCACTTCGTGATGAGGAGATGAACGATTTGCCTGCCATGAAGAGAGAGATTTCTTCGTTAAAGGACCAGATTCGTAAGCTGGGTGATGTCAATGTCAATGCAATCGAGGATTATAAAAATCTTATGGAGCGTTATGGCTTCTTAAAGACACAGCATGACGATTTGGTAGAAGCAGAGCAGACGTTGATTGGTATTATTGATGAGCTTGACAAAGCAATGAGAAAGCAGTTTCAGGAGAAATTTGGTCAAATCAGCAGAGAGTTTGACAAGGTGTTTAAGGAGCTGTTCGGCGGTGGTAAGGGTACACTTGAGCTGCAGGAGGATGAGGATATTTTAGAGGCAGGTATCCGTATCATTGCACAGCCGCCGGGAAAGAAGCTACAGAATATGATGCAGCTTTCCGGTGGAGAAAAGGCGTTGACTGCCATAGCGCTTTTATTTGCGATTCAGAATTTGAAGCCATCACCGTTCTGTCTGTTGGATGAGATTGAAGCGGCATTGGATGAGAACAATGTAGGCAGATTTGCGAAGTATTTACATAAGCTGACAAAAAATACACAATTTATTGTAATTACCCACAGACGCGGTACGATGGAAAAGGCAGACCGGCTGTATGGTATTACCATGCAGGAAAAGGGTATTTCGACGCTTGTCAGCGTGAATTTGATTGACAGTGAATTAGATGCTTAGAAGGGAGTCATACAGAAGCATGAGTGGAGAAAAAAAGGGATTTTTCAGCCGATTAAAGGAAGGGCTTAGTAAGACAAGAGATAATATCGTACATGGAATAGATTCGGTATTTAACGGATATTCCATGATAGATGAGGATTTCTATGAGGAATTGGAAGAAATTCTGATTATGGGCGATATCGGAGTCAATGCCACCAATGCGATTCTGGAAAGGCTTCGTGAACAGGTAAAGGAAAAGCATATTAAGGAGCCGTCTGCATGCAAGCAACTGCTGATTGACAGCATCAAGGAGCAGATGCAGGTAGGTGAGACAGCCTATGATTTCGAAAAGGAGCAGTCGGTAGTTCTTGTAATCGGGGTAAATGGAGTAGGAAAGACAACCTCCGTCGGCAAGCTGGCAGGTAAGCTAAAGGAAGAGGGAAGAAAAGTCATTCTGGCGGCAGCGGATACCTTTCGTGCTGCGGCAGGAGAACAGCTCACAGAATGGGCAAACCGTGCAGGTGTGGAAATTATCGGCGGAAAAGAGGGCTCTGACCCGGCATCGGTTATTTTTGATGCGGTAAATGCGGCAAAAGCCAGAGGAGCGGATGTACTTCTCTGTGATACGGCGGGCAGATTGCATAATAAAAAGAATCTGATGGAAGAGTTAAAAAAGATAGACCGTATTATTGAAAAGGAATTTCCGGCGGCACACCGGGAGAATCTGGTAGTGCTGGACGGTACGACAGGCCAGAATGCCCTTGCTCAGGCAAGAGAGTTCGGTGAGGCGACAAATTTAACGGGAATTATCCTGACCAAGATGGATGGAACGGCAAAGGGGGGTATTGCGGTAGCAATTCAGTCTGAGCTGCATGTGCCGGTAAAATATATTGGTGTGGGAGAAACTATTGACGATTTACAAAAGTTTGATTCGGATGAATTTGTAAATGCATTATTTGATATAAAGGGAGAGGGACAGGATGAGTAAAGAGATGTTGACATTGGAGGCTTTTGAGGAGGCTGCGGAAATTGTAAAAAAAGTAACCTCGGAAACAAAGCTTGTGTATAGTGATTATTTGAGCCGACAGACCGGAAATAAGGTGTACCTGAAGCCGGAAAATATGCAGTTTACCGGAGCCTATAAGGTACGGGGGGCATATTATAAAATGAGTACCCTGAACGATGAGGAGAGACAAAAGGGGCTGATTACGGCTTCCGCAGGAAACCATGCACAGGGTGTAGCGTATGCGGCAAAATGCTATGGAGTAAAGGCAACTATCGTAATGCCGACAACCACTCCGCTTATGAAGGTCACTCGTACGAAAAGCTATGGTGCTGAGGTAGTATTGCACGGTGATGTATACGATGAGGCATGTGCTTATGCATATCAATTGGCAGAAAAGCATGGCTATACATTTATTCATCCTTTTGATGATGAGGCAGTAGCAACCGGACAGGGAACGATTGCTATGGAAATATTTAAAGAGCTGCCCCTTGTGGACTATATTCTTGTGCCGATTGGCGGTGGCGGACTGGCGACCGGTGTATCGACACTGGCAAAGCTGCTCAATCCCAAGATTAAGGTGATTGGAGTGGAGCCTGCCGGAGCAAATTGTATGCAGGAATCCCTGAAAAACGGTGAAGTAACAACACTTCCGGGAGTAAATACCATTGCAGACGGTACGGCAGTAAAAACACCGGGTACGAAGATTTTCCCGTATATTCAGAAAAATCTGGATGAAATCATTACCGTAGAGGATAAGGACTTGGTAGTGTCCTTCCTCGATATGGTGGAAAATCATAAAATGATAGCGGAAAATTCCGGTCTTTTGACAGTTGCGGCATTAAAACAGTTAAATGTACAGAATAAAAAGATTGTTTCTATCGTAAGCGGCGGAAATATGGATATCATTACCATGTCTTCAGTGGTACAGCAAGGCTTGATTTTCCGTGATAGAATTTTTACGGTTTCCGTACTTTTGCCGGATAAGCCGGGTGAGCTGTCCAGAGTCGCTTCCGTAATCGCTAAGGAGAGCGGCAATGTAATTAAATTAGAGCATAACCAGTTTGTTTCTACCAACAGAAGTGCAGCGGTAGAACTGCGTATTACATTGGAAGCATTTGGTACAGAGCATAAAAATCAAATTATTGCAGCTCTGGAAAAGGAGAATTATCAGCCGAGAGTTGTAGCAACCAGTATTTAAGCGATAGTCGTCTATAATTGCACTTTTTGATGGTGGCCGGAATATTTTGATGGTGGAATGGGCAATCTGATAGGAAAGATGATACATATCGAATAAGTGAGGACGCAATGGAAAGAAAGGGTTTAAAAAGAAAAATAAGAAATTATTTGATTATAACGGCTGCTTCGGTATTGTATGCGGCAGGTATCAGCTTGTTTCTTGACCCAAACAATCTGGCTCCCGGTGGTGTGACCGGTATTGCAATTATTTTAAACCGTCTGCTTGAGGTAAAGACCGGTACCATGATTATGCTGTTGAATATTCCGCTGGTGATACTTGGTATGTGGAAATTTGGATGGAGATTCATTGTTTCTACATCCTATGCCATTTTGGTGGTTTCTGTTGCGACGGACATTTTGGCACCGATGGGAGCTGCAACAGGTGACCCGTTGCTTGCTGCTGTGGCAGGAGGCGGCTCTGTGGCAATTGCGCTTGGACTCATCTTTCGCGCCGGAGCAACGACCGGAGGGATGGATATCGTGGTAAAGGTGCTGCGGCTGAAATATCCTCATATGAAAACAGGATCTCTTTTCCTCATGTCGGATGTGACGATTGCAGCCTGCTCAGGTCTGTTGTTTGGTGATTTGGACATCGTGCTTTATGCATTGATTGCTGTATTTGTTATGTCAAGGGTCATGGATATGGTGCTCTACGGCATGGATGAAGCAAAGCTGCTTTATATCATCAGTGACAAGCCGGGGGAAATTGCAGATAGAATCTTAACGGAAGTTGATATTGGAGTAACGTATTTGCGAGGGGAAGGTGCATACAGCAGCCAGAATAAAAAGGTGATTATGTGTGTGACAAAAAAACAGCAGGCCCCCAGGATAGAAGAGATTGTTAAGGAAGAGGACCCGCATGCTTTTATGATAGTGACAAGTGCCTCCGAAATATACGGAGAAGGCTATAAAAATATATTTGCTGAAAAGATATGAGTTAAGCGGTGAAATGATAAACCGTACCGAATGCCTGAATTTTTCCGGTCGGGGCAGCACTTTGTGAAGAAGGGGTGCGATAGCCCTGATCCTTTAAGTAGACTTCAAAGATAGTTTGTAAATCAGAATCAACGATGGTTTCCGTGCCGTCAGAGCCGAGTGCTTTGACGGTCATTTTTTTGTTGTCAAAAATCGGTCCGATTAAAAGATTTTCACAGTTTTGAATAAAGTTGCGATTTGAAATAGAGCGAAACAAATCGTTTGTAAACTGGGTAGGATTCTGCATAGGGTCGTAAATCAGATAGACTTTTTCTGACTGTGCTTCGGATTTTGAATATTTTTTAAAAATCAGTTCCATCATGCATCCTCCTTTTTGATTTCTTTTATACTCATACTATAACAGGCATTTTTTTGGTATAAAATATTTAAAATTGCTATTTTAATTGCAAAAAATGCGGTATACTAAAATAAATGAAAAAAATCCATAGCCGAAAGGATAAGCGGGTACATTTTATGGAAAATTATAAAAAAACAGGCTATTTACAGGAACCGTTTCGTCTGTTTCATTTAAAGGACAGTGTGACGAGGGAAATCAGTCTGCATTATCATGATTTTTATAAAATAATTGTGTTTTATGCAGGAAACGTTACCTATATGATAGAAGGAAAGTCTTATGTGTTGGAGCCGGGGGATGTGATTTTTGTCAACCGTAATGATATTCATAAACCGACAGTGGACTTTTCCGTACCTTATGAACGGAGTATTTTTTACATTTCGACAGAGTATTTGGAGACCTGCAGGACAGATTTTTACAATCCTTTTTTATGCTTTGAGCAGGCAGCGGAAAGGAAATCATATGTACTGCGGTGCAGAGCATTTGCCGAAACTGAGGCAGGCAGCATTCTGAATCAAATGGAGAAGCTGGAGCAAGGATATGGAAGAGAAGAAAAACGGCTTTTGTTGTTTCAGCTTTTCTTATTGGCAATTAATGGAGTCTGTGCAGGTGACGGACAGGAAAAAATAGAGAGACCGGAATCCATCTATAATAAAAAAATAGGAGAATTGTTAACTTATATAAATGAACATTTGTTTGAAGATATTTCAATTGATGAGCTGTCGGATACCTTTTACATCAGTAAATATCATATGATGCGGCAATTTAAGAATGAGACCGGCTATACGATACACAAATATGTGACAGAAAAGCGGATTGCAGCAGCAAAGGAAAAGCTGCTGACGGGGATGTCGGCAGCTAAGGTAAGCGAGGAGTGTGGATTTTTGGATTATTCAACGTTTTTAAGAGCATTTCAGAGCTGTGTGCATATGACGCCTACGGCATTTGCAGAAGCCCGGAAAGACCATCGGTCGGATGGAGGCTACCGTCTTCTGTAATAAAAACAGCTTCCGTATCCGGCAGAGAGTCTATATAAGCAATACCCTTTTCAAGCCCGAGCAGGAAAGCAACCGTGCTTAAAATGTCTGCATCTGCGGAGGATGCGGTTAGGATGGTGACACCGAGCAGACCGTTGTTTTCCGGAAGTCCGGTGCGAGGATTGAGCAAATGGTGGTAGCGGATGCCCCCTGCTTCAAAATACCGTTCATAGACACCGGAGGAAACAAGTGAGCTGTCCGTTACCGGCAGAGTGGCAATAGGAGTACGATTGTCACCAAAGGGCTTTTGAATTCCCAAGAGAAATGGGGAACCGTCAGGTTTCGTTCCAAGTGTCTGGAGGTTGCCGCCCAGATTGATTATGGCACATGAAATTCCTTGTGCCTGTAAATGCATTTTTAAGCAGTCTGCGATGTATCCTTTTGCAATGCAACCCAAATCAAGTGCAGCATCGGCATCCTTCAGTGTAACGGTATTACCGGTTATGTTCACTTTTTTATAGTCTACATGGGCAAGCCGGTTGGTCAGCTGCTCTTTGGTAGGAAGAGAGCTTAGAGGAGTCTCTGTGTCAGAGGTATCGGTGTTTTGTAATTGCAACAGATGCTCGGAGGAAAAATCCCATAAATCGGTAACCGGAGCAATCGTAATATCAACAAGACCGTTTGTCTGTTCGCAGTAGAACAAAGATTTTTGCAAAAGAGCTGCTGTTTCCGGATGAACGGTAATGGGAGCACCATCTGCATGGTTGATGTTCCAGATGTCACTGCCTTCTTTTGTGCGGCTGAACATCGCTTCGTAGGATTCACAGAGGGAAAAACAGGAAGCGAGTATTTCGTTGCAGCGTTTTGTACCGAGACGGTTGGTATCATAGAGCGTGATGGTAATAACAGTATCAAAATAAAAGTCGGTTTGTGATATTGGTGTTATATTTTTGGAGCAACCGCTGCATAGAGCAATAAGGGCAGACAGGATGCATAGTATGATTGGAAGATTTTTTCGTTTCATGGAAAAGTCCTTTACTTGTTTTTTTATGGAAAGTATTATATCATGTCCATAGGATAGGATTCTACTTAATTATTTGGAATAAAGCAGTAATTGGATGAATAAAGGAAGGTACGATGAGATTATCGGACGATTTTGATGATAGAAATACAGGGCTTCCTGTGGTATCTATGGCGATTGGTGTGATGCTGTTTGTGCTGACAATTGTCGGCGTGGTCGTATTGGCAAATAAAAAGCCGGAGACAGAGAGGTATGCGGCAGAGCAGGGTACTGCAGGGGCGCAGACAGCAGAGGAAGAGGAAGCGGCAAAGCAGACAACGGCAGAGAAGGATCCGTATATTACCGGCAGCACATTAAGAAGTGACGATTTAGACTTCTGGCATATGTATGATGAGGAAGAACGTGCCAAGGAGGCAGAGGAAGAGGAGAGAGAGACCGAAGAAGAGGTACCGGAGGATGCGTCCACGGATGGTAAGCATACAAGGCTTGTGGCGGCAGACGGAACGGAGGAATGGGTTAGTATCAATCCTTATCTGACCAAGAATACTTATGATTATTCCGGACTGGTATATCAGTATCCTATTATGAAATATTATGAGGACAGTGAAAAGGTATCCAGAGTCGGAGTTAATGTTTCAGCAGATGACGGTGATATTAATTTTA
>JAZNIP010000315.1:0-2702 GCA_045577575.1 Lachnospiraceae bacterium
ATATTTTATCTGCGGCAGAAATTGAATTATTAAATACCTTAAGGCCGGGCCTGGTGCAATTGGAAATCGGGGTGCAATCCACCAATGAGAAAACCCTTGAGGCCATCAACCGTCCTGCCAAAACAGAGCGGATTAGAGAAATTGTGGCGAAAATTTTAAAACCGGGGAATGTCCATATTCATTTGGATTTGATAGCCGGTCTTCCGTATGAAGATTATGAAAGCTTTAAAAACTCCTTTAAAGAGGTTTATGAGATGAAGCCTCATCAGTTGCAACTTGGATTTTTAAAGGTGCTGAAGGGCTCTTATATGCATGAAAAAACAGGAGACTATGGAATCTATTACCGTTCCAATCCTCCTTATGAAGTGTTATACTCAAAGTGGCTCTCATATGAAGAGGTGCTTGGATTGAAACGGGTGGAGGAAATGGTAGAGCTGTATTATAACAGCGGGCAGTTCCGTCATACGCTGAGAGTACTGGAGGGGGCATTTGAAAGTCCGTTTCGTCTCTATGAGAGACTGGCAGAATATTATGAGAAACAGGGTTATTTTATTAACAGCCCGGCAAGAAGCTATCGGTACGATGTGCTCCTTGCGTTTGCAGCTTCGGAAGACAAAGAGCGTGAGCCGCTTTATCGGGAGCTTCTGACCTATGATATGTATCTGAGAGAAAAATGTAAGAGCAGACCGGCATTTGCGAAAGACCTGCTTCCGTATAAGGAGGAAATCCGCAGTCGACAACAGGATAAAAAGGAGCATGTGGACGTGTTTTTCTATCAGGTATGGGAAAGTGATCCGGAGCGGATTGCAAAAGGCTGCAGTGATCCGACGTATGTGCGGTTTTGCTATGAAAATCGTAACCCGTTGAATCATAACGCGGCAATAGAAATTATCAGATAGCATTGTTTTGACGTGTGACACTTGTGTCACAAAAAGGAGGGCATATGACGAAGCATACAAAAGAAATATTGCAGCTTTTGGATGAGCACTACGGAACCGAATATGTATGTTATCTGAATCATGAAAATGCGTGGCAGCTTTTGATTGCAACCATGCTTAGTGCCCAGTGCACCGATGCCAGAGTCAATATTGTGACAAAGGATTTGTTTCAAAAATACACTTCACCGGAGGCTTTTGCAAATGCAGATTTAAAGGAGCTGGAGCAGGATATCCGCTCTACGGGTTTTTATCATAACAAAGCCAAAAACATTATTGCCTGCTGTCAGAAATTGTGCAGGGAATATGGCGGTGAAGTGCCGGAGAGTATTGAGGCTTTGACTTCTCTGGCCGGAGTCGGGCGGAAAACGGCAAATGTTATCCGTGGCAATATTTTCCACGAGCCAAGTGTGGTGGTAGACACTCATGTGAAGCGAATTTCCAATAAGCTTGGTATTGCAAAGGGAGATGACCCTGTAAAGCTGGAATTTGATTTGATGAAAGCTTTGCCAAAAGAGCATTGGATTCGCTACAATATCCAGATTATCCGATTGGGTAGGGAAATCTGTAAGGCGCCCACACCGAAATGCAGTGAATGCTTTCTGACCGGGGTGTGTCCAACGTATAAAAAGGAGCAAAAAGGAAAACATGCAAAGAAATGATACATACGTTGCATTGGATTTGGAAATGACAGGACTGAATCCGAAGCAGGACCGGATTATCGAAATCGGAGCGGTGCTTGTGGAAAACGGGGAAATGAAGGAGAGCTTTTCGACCTTTGTGAATCCGCGTTGCAAATTATCGGAACGGATTACGGATATTACCGGGATTGCGCAGACGGATGTAGAGGGTGCACCGGAAATCGGAGAATTACTGACAGGGCTGTCAGAATTTATCGGTGACAGAGATTTGCTGGGGCATCGTATTTTGTCGGATTATTCTTTTTTGAAAAGAGCATTTGTCAATGGGAAAATGTCTTTTGAGAAAAAGGGAATTGATACCTTGAAGCTTGCAAGAAAATATTTGCCGCAGTTACCAAGCAAGCGGCTGGCAGATGTATGTGCATATTATGAAATAACACAACCGGCACACCGTGCACTGGCTGATGCGGTGTCGGCGCATCTCGTTTATCAGAGATTAAAGCAGGACTTTTATATAAGCAGAGGCATTGATGACGATAATGAAATCGAAAAGGATTTTTGTCCGCAGCAGTTGATTTATAAAGTAAAAAAAGAAGCTCCGGCGAGCAGACTGCAAAAAGAACGGTTATCAGCGCTGCTTGCGAAGCATAATCTGTCTATAGAAACCGAAGTGGACAGTATGAGTAAAAATGAGGTCAGTCGGATGACGGACAAAATTCTTGCAAAATACGGACGATAGAGTTTTTGGAAAGAGAACGAAGCGTTTGCGCTCTTTGAAGCAGGGAAGCGATTTTTTCGTCCTCGCCGTTATCGTGATAAATAGAAGAAAGCAGACGGTAAGAACCACTGACATCTGTGTCCGTAGAAACGGCGAACTCCAAAATAGTCTTTGCTTCTGCGATAAAACCAAGCTCAACGAGCGTGGATGCCCATTGCTGAAGCGTACGGGCAAGGAGCGTATAGTTTTGGTCATATTCCGTAAGAGCGGTAATGTTTGGAGCACCATACATCAATTTTAAATCGGTATTGGAATAGCCGGTGAGGTTGACGATTTTTTGCGTGGAAAGCGTGCGAAGAAGTTCTTCATACTCCTGTATGCGTTCGTTGTCTGCAGCGATTCCGAAGG
>JAZNIP010000316.1:0-4140 GCA_045577575.1 Lachnospiraceae bacterium
AGTATGTAGCTGCTCAGGAGACGGATACTGTGACCGAGGAGAAAACGATAGGAGAGCCTGAAGAGGGCTATCGAGGCTGGAATCAGAGTCCGCAAATGAAAAAAATAATCGTAATCGGCGTTATCATTCTGGTAGTGCTTGTTATGCTTGTCATTACATTGAAGAATATGCGCAGAGAAGATGACGAAGAAGATGATGAGGACTATGATGACGAAGAAGATGACGATGACGACGAAGATGACGACGATGAGGAGGAAGAGGCGGCTGAGAAAGCTGTGAAAAAGCGGGCTTCTCAAAGAAATGGCGGCAGGGAGTATGTCATTCGGGAAGAGGATTATCGGATTCAGATTGATCCGAGTTTCTTTGAGGATAAGGAATACATTGAGCAGCCGGATATGGTGACCGGTTATCTGGAGCGGATTCTGATGGAGGAAAATCAGGAGAAGGAGCTGAGTTCGGCAAAGCAAAAGGAGCTGGATCAGGCAATGGAAAAATTAAATGAATTACAAAAAGAGATTGAGCGATTGAAAAACGGAAGCTAATGCATATACAACAAGGGTATTGAAGGAAAATAGAAAAGTTTGTGAAGTTCTTTGCATACAATAGTGAAAAAGCAGGGAGATGCAGATGGAGCAGACTGCTTACAGCTATGAGAAAATGATGGATGTCGTAGAACGGTTGATACAGCGGTATCCTTTTCTGAAAAAGACCATTATTGGAAAAAGCATAATGGGAAAAGAAATCATTGCACTCGAAATAGGGAGAGGAGAAAAGCGGATTTGCTATAATGCAGCATTTCATGCAAATGAATGGATTACTTCGCCGCTGCTACTGCACTTTTTAGGAGAATATGCCCAGGCGGTAATGGACAGAGGAGAACTATACGGAGCACAGGCTATGGACTTGTATGAGCAGACAACTCTTTTTGTAGTGCCGCTTGTCAATCCGGATGGAGTAGATTTGGTGACGGGCGCACTGACCGAGGGAAAGGATTATGAGCAGGCGGCAGAGATTGGCGCAGCATATTCTGAGATACCGTTTCCGGACGGATGGAAGGCGAATATCAGAGGAGTTGATTTGAACCTGCAGTTTCCGGCGGATTGGGAGTTAGCGCGGGAGATAAAGTTTGAACAGGGATATCAGATACCTGCACCGAGAGATTATGTGGGAGAGGCACCGCTGTCGGAGCCGGAAAGCCGCGCTATGTATGAGTTTACCGTTCGGCAGGAGTTTGCACTGATATTGGCATATCATACGCAGGGTGAGGTTATTTATTGGAAATATAAGGATTTGGAGCCGGAGTGCTCTCGGGAAATTGCGGAATATTTCGGTGAAGTAAGCGGCTATGCGGTAGAAGAAACACCTTATGCATCCGGGAATGCCGGCTATAAGGATTGGTTTATTCTGCAGTATGATAAGCCGGGGTATACGATAGAGGCGGGATATGGAGAAAATCCGCTTCCTATCAGTGATTTTGCGGAAATTTACAGGAGAAACACCGGAATATTGGTTGGTGGAATGACGCAAATTATGCGAGAAAGCTTTGAGTGTTGACAGGAATCTTGCAAAATCGACAAGAAAAATGTTAGGAATCGACAAGTGTGACAAAGGGAAAATATTATGTACGACAAATTAACAAAATCAGATATCCGAAAAATAGAGGAAGAAATCGAATATCGTAAGCTGGAGCTGCGACCGAGGCTTCTGGAGGATGTGAAGGAAACAAGGGCACATGGTGATTTGAGTGAGAATTTTGAGTACCATGCAGCAAAAAGAGAGAAAAATAAAAATGAAAGCCGAATCCGTTATTTGGAGCGGATGCTGAAAACAGCGCAGGTAATCGATGACAGCTCCAAAGAGGATGAAGTAGGAATGAACAATACGGTAGAGGTCTTTTTTGAAGAAGACGGGCTAACGGAGCAGTACCGGATTGTAACAACGGTAAGGGGAGATTCTCTGCACAATCTGATTAGTATAGAGTCACCTCTCGGAAAGGCTCTTTTGGGTCATAAAGAAGGGGACAGGGTTGAAGTCAGAGTAAATGACAGCTACAGCTATTTCGTGGTCATTCAAAAAATCATTAATACGGAAGACGATTCCGCGGATCGGATTCGCAGTTATTAAATGAATAGCTTACATTATGTGCGGGCATACTGTTATTGTAAAATTATTCTAAGTGAGGTATGCGCATATGATGTTGACAGAAAAAGAAATGACAACCATTAAGGATTTACGGACACAGGAGGAGACCTGCATCAAAAAGTATGAAAAATACAGCCAGCAGGCACATGACACAGAGTTAAAAAGCCTGTTTCAGACATTGCAGAAAAATGAGCAGCAGCATTATGATTCTCTCAGTCAGGTACTGAAGGGCAGTGTACCGAGTTGTGATTGTAACGATACGCAGGGACGTGACTACAATCCTACAAGAACCTATGATCAGATGACGAACTCTGAGGATAAAAAAGAAGATTGCTTCCTTGTGACGGATTGCATCGGAACAGAAAAACTCGTATCCTCTGAATACAATACCAACGTATTTACCTGTGGTGATTCCAATCTGCGCAAGCTGCTTGCGGATATTCAGATTGAAGAGCAGAACCATGCAGAAATGCTGTATAAATACAAACAGGTAAACGGAATGGCGTAATAACCGGATAAAATTAGGGCGGATATACAAAAATGTATATCCGCTTTTTAAAATAACATTTCAGTCAGGTATTTGTAGATTTCCTGATTTTTTTTCTGCCAGTTGTCACAAACCGCAATTGCCATTTCCTCTAACGGAACAGCCAGACGAATGTTGATAAGCTCGTTTCCGCGCTCTTTGGCAATGAGCTGAGCCTCATATTCACCGGAGGTTGACTTGTAATAAGAGGTCTGGATTGCTACTTCGTTTCGCAGCTCCAGTTCATTTTCGTGTAAATAGGTGTCCACATCCGATTTGATGGCATCGCTGATACGATTGCCGAAATAGCCTAAGGTCTCGGAACCGGACTCGGTAATAAGCAGGTGAGTGCGGTTTTGCAGAGAACGGGTAGAAATAAGGGCTGCATCCTCTAATTCCGATATTGCCTGCTGTAATGTTAAAAAACTTGTATATTCCTTGCCGAGAATGAAATCGCATACCTGTGACTTCGTCAGAGGGAAGGAAACCCTGTGCAGCATATAAAGTATGATTAATTTGTATAGAGTTAATGGGTCTTGTGTCATAATAATTCCTTTCCCTGCCACGAATTGCGAAGCCGCATTTCGCGGTGAACAGTGTTGAGTACCTTTCGTTTGTCAAGACTCCAGGTGGGAGCAATCAGCAAATCCTTCGGTCCGTCTCCCGTAATACGGTGAACAACAATGTCGGGAGAAAGGCGTTCCAAACAGCCGATTACGAGATTTACATAATGCTCAATGGTGAGAGCTTCAAACCTTCCTTTTGTATAATCAATTGCCAAATCCGTCTGCTTTAATACATGTAAAAGCTGTAGCTTAATGCCGAAAAGCGAAAAGCTGTTTAAGAAGCGGATGGTTTCAAAGACCATAGCGTCGGTTTCGCCGGGAAGCCCGAGAATCGTATGTACGATAACTGGAATTTGAAGCCGACTCAGACGCTCCATCGCCTGTGAAAAGCAGGAAAGAGGATAACCTCTTCGGATATATGCAGCGGTCTGTTCGTGCATGGTCTGAAGGCCAAGCTCAATCCAGACAAATTTATCCGGATAAATTTGGTGTAATTCCTCAAGCAATGAAAGCACATCCTCCGACAGACAGTCCGGTCTGGTGGCAATGGAAATGCCCGCGATTTCCGGCGCGGACAAGGCCTGGGTATAAAGGAAACGAAGCCTTTCCACAGGAGCATAGGTATTGGTATATGCCTGAAAATAAGCAATGAAATGCCGTCCGATGTTTTTCGTACCAAAAAGAGCAAGACCCTGTTGAAGCTGCTCCGTAATGGTAAGCTTGTCCGATTTTACGGAAAAATCGCCACTTCCGCCGGCACTGCAGAAAATGCAGCCCCGGCTGTCCAGAGTGCCGTCCCGATTGGGGCAGGTCATGCCCGCGTCAATGGCAATTTTATATAGTTTTTCATGAAATATGCGTTGGCAGTAAGCGTTGAGTGAATAATAGGGCTTGTCTAACCAAAAC
>JAZNIP010000317.1:0-2713 GCA_045577575.1 Lachnospiraceae bacterium
GTAGAAAATAATGAAATAATATCTGTAGAAAGTGTCTATTAATGTCTTGACAGAAATAGGATGCTTAGTATATAATATTACTTGCGTCACAAAAAGTGTATGTATATACGCTACGGGGTGTGGCTCAGCTTGGCTAGAGCACCTGGTTTGGGACCAGGGGGTCGCAGGTTCGAATCCTGTCACCCCGAGTAAAAGGAATGGTGAAACCGTTCCTTTTTTGATTTTGAGGTTTACGAATGATATGAAAATGTATTGAACATAATAAATATACAATTAACACAAATTTATTCTTAAAAAACTGTTGACAAACCTTTACATATACGATAAAATAGCATTCGTCGGTTTGATTTATACAAATCGCATGTGTCCATAGCTCAGCTGGATAGAGCAACGGCCTTCTAAGCCGTGGGTCGGGGGTTCGAATCCCTTTGGGCACATTAGAGATGAGGAATTAGTAATCACTGATACTTATCTCACCTATGGTGGGTATAGCGCAGTTGGTTAGCGCGCCAGATTGTGGCTCTGGAGGCCAAGGGTTCGAATCCCTTTATCCACCTTGGCACAGGAGTATATTGTCGTAATGGGCTATCGCCAAGCGGTAAGGCACAGGACTTTGACTCCTGCATTCGCTGGTTCGAATCCAGCTAGCCCAGTTTCTTAATTTTATGATGTGGGATATTAGCTCAGTCGGTAGAGCACTTGACTTTTAATCAAGTTGTCCGGGGTTCGAATCCCCGATGTCTCATGAAAAAGATTTGGAAGTGTTGAAAAAATCAGCACTTCTCTTTTTTTGTTCTTAGACTGGGATGTTAAAAGGTAGTATTCAAAATATAAGAAAATATGATAAAATAAAAAAGGATTTATTGTGGTTTTCGTATGAGCAGAGGGAGAAGTGAAAATGGGCATGACAAAGGATGAGCTGTTTCAGATGAAGCATATGCAGAAGCTAAATTGCAGTATGCTGATAGGCTGGATGATTATGGCATCTGTTTTGATTGTTGCTTATATAATGGAAGGAATCAAGGGTGAGAGAAGTTGGGGGTATATCGCCGTTTTCTCAGCAATTGTAGCAATTCCGCTTTTTGCTTCGTGGATATTATACAAAAAAAAGCCGGATGATGAGAAGCTGTGCTGTTATTTTACGGTTGGATTCTTTGCCATGTATTTGTTTTGCCTGCTTACCGGAAAAACCAATATGGTGTTTTGCTATATTGTTGTTTTGCTTTCTTATTTGATTTTATATCATAACCCCCGTCTGATTATCGGATTAGGAGTGGCTACATTGCTTGCCAATATTGTGATGCTTGTGCGGATGGTATATATCGGTCAGATGACGATGGAAAACAGTCGTGACGGAGAAATACAGATTGCCATGATTCTTCTCAGCTTTGCAGGCTGCTATTCTGCAACGAAGATTTATGATGATGTCGTTAAGAAAAACATTGCATATATAAAAAGATTGGATGAGAAAAATAAGCAGCTTCGGGATATGGCAATGCGCTCTATTAT
Source organism: Lachnospiraceae bacterium (assembly GCA_045577575.1). GTDB lineage: Bacteria > Bacillota > Clostridia > Lachnospirales > Lachnospiraceae > VSOB01. The sequence goes on from JAZNIP010000317.1 coordinate 1,510, forward strand.
GACGATTTCCAATACGATGGATGCAAAGGATGATTATACACATGGACATTCGGAGCGTGTTGCAGAATATTCAGCCAGGATTGCGGAGGAGCTTGGAGTACATGGAGAGAGGCTTTCCAATATTCGTTCAGTTGCGTTGCTCCATGATATCGGAAAGGTCGGTGTTCCGGATTATGTTTTAAATAAACCGGGTAAGCTGACGGAGGAAGAGTTTGACAAAATGAAATCGCATACGGTTATCGGAAGCGAGATATTGGAGGATATCGGAAACATACTGCCGGAAATCGGAGTGGGAGCTACCTATCACCATGAGCGTTATGACGGTACCGGGTATCCAAAAGGTTTAAAGGGGGAGGAGATTCCTTTTGTGGCACGTTTGATTGCAGTGGCAGATGCATACGATGCCATGACAAGTGATAGATGTTATCGTAAGCAGATTAGTGATGAAGAGGTTTTAGAGGAGCTGCTAAAGGGTGAAGGCAAGCAGTTTGATCCCAAAATCGTAAAGGCATTAGTGCACCTTTTGCGTGAGGGCAGGATAAAAAGGAGTACGATTAATGAGCAAGCAAAATCAACAGAGCAGCTGTGATAGTTGTCTCTATTATGAATACGATGAAGAATACGAATGCTATACCTGTCAGATGGATTTGGATGAGGACGAGATGGCTCATTTTTTGCTGGATCGACATTTCACTTGTCCATATTATCGGTTTGGAGATGAATATACGATTGTGAGAAAACAGATATAGGATAAAGTATTTGTGAGTGAAATTTGAGGGGATAGGATTATGGAAAAAAGCAGACAGGGAGAAAACAAGATGGGCATTATGCCCGTTGGAAGACTTTTGATTAATATGTCACTTCCGATTATGATATCAATGCTCGTACAGGCATTTTATAATATCGTAGATAGTATTTATGTTTCGAGAATCAATGAAAATGCATTAACGGCAGTATCGTTGGCATTTCCGATACAGAATCTGATGATTGCGATTGCTGCAGGTACCGGTGTAGGTGTTAATGCATTGCTATCAAAATCGTTGGGAGAAAAGAATTATGAAAAAGTGAACAAAACGGCAGGAAATGCAGTTTTTCTTGCAATAGTAAGTTATCTTGTTATACTTCTGCTTTCCTTTTTGGGAATCGGAGCATTTTATCGCAGTCAGACAGCCGATGCAGAAATTATCGGTTATGGTATACAATA
>JAZNIP010000318.1:0-3052 GCA_045577575.1 Lachnospiraceae bacterium
GCGGTCTTAGGAAGACAATGTCATAAATCAACTCCTTGGCTCACAGAACGACATGGCTACGATCCGACTTATCCATAGCAAAAAATTTGTCTGCTTCATCCCCTTCCGGATAAGAATCACATATCGTATGTCCGATATAATGAATTCGAAATCCGTCTTTTTTACAAAACTCTGCGATTCCGGTAAAAGGAGTCTGCACTTCTTCCGCATCATTTTCCGAGTCTCCGTTGCCGGATTTGTTCTTCTCTGCCTCTTCTTTATATTCCTCTGCCTTTGCGCGCTCCATCTCTGCAAATGCATCTGCGGCAGCCTTTAGTCTGGCCGCTTTATCATCTGCCGCAATAATTTCCGCATCACTGGCAAGCTTTCCTGCATATTTATCATGCTTAATTAAAATTCCTGCCGCATATTCGGAAATCAGTGCACTTTCTTCTTCTGTTAAATTGGGCATATAGTCAAACGGATTGCTACATCCTGTCAAAAGCAATCCAATGCTTATAAGCAAGCTACATAAAATACCGGGTTTTCTCATGCCTTACTCCCCTTGTCTGCATATTTATTATATTCTAACACTATTTTCCATTCAGAACAAGCTAATTTGCAGCAAGTTCAAACCAGAACTCTACACCATTTTCATAATTAGTCACACCATATCCTTCATTCATTGATTCCATCAATGCTTTTACAATTGAAAGGCCAACTCCGCTACCGCCATATTCTCTTGTCCTTGCTTTATCCACTTTATAAAATTTATCCCAAATATGCGGAATTGCTTCCTCAGGAATCGGTGTTCCGGTATTAAAGACACTAAGACGAATTTTCTCCCCGATTCTCTTTATATTAATATGAATAATCTTTTCTCCGTCACAATGATTCATCGCATTGCTGAAATAATTTCTCACAACCTCTTCGGCTTTGTACTCATCTGCCCAAACATAGCATGGTGAATCTCCATCCAGTTTTACCGTAATTCCACTCTGCCTCGTTAAAATATCCGCAGACTGTACAAAGGTAGATGCCATTTCCATAATATCAAACCGTTCCATTGTTGTAATGTCGTTACCAAATTCCAACTGATTGAGGGTCAGCAGCTTTTTCACCATTTCATTCATCTTAGAAGCTTCATCCATAATAACCTCGCAGTAAAACTCTCTGCTTTCCGCATCATCGTTAATGCCCTCTTTCAAGCCCTCCGCATATCCCTGAATTAAGGCAATCGGCGTTTTCAGCTCATGAGATACATTGGAAAGAAATTCTTTGCGCATCTCATCAATCTTTTCTTTTTTCTCGACATCCTTCAGCAGCTCATTGTTTGCCGTCTTGAGTTCTGAAATCGTCTGCTCCAATGTTTCCGACAGCTTATTAATATTTTCACCAAGAATGCCAATCTCATTTTTTGCATTTCCCTCATATTTCGTTTCAAAATCCAAATGAATCATTTTTTCAGAGATTGCAGCCAGCTCCAACATTGGTCCGGTAATTTTTCTGGATACAAGCCATATAACGATGCCTCCGATGAGTACTGCCACGCTTCCCGTATATGCTAAAAAACGATTGGCTATCGCTACACTTTCCCGAATCCCTTCTCGCGGTGTACGGATTATAAACAAATTTCCATTCTCCATAAATCCCCACATCTCTATAAATCCGGTGTGAGTACGCGGATCCATCATACTACGCAATACATAATTATCCGTCTTCTCTAATATCCTTTCAAATTCCGGATGAACATTGGAAAAGAATATATTATCCAAAAGCTGCCGCTTTAAAAATTCAGATTCATGCATTGTCGCCTTTAAAGTCTGGGAATCCTCATCCAAAATCAGCATGCTGACATTGTACTTTTCACAAAGCTTTTGCAATTCAATATCAAACGCCTCCGTTTCTGCACTGCCATCCTCAAAAGCCGCATTTACTCTCCCATAAACACTTTTCAATGCATTCTGCTTATTATTCATATAGTAGGATTCCAAGAAGGTACTGTTGATAAACCAGCAACACAAAATGGTAATCGCCATAAGACTAATAAAAACAAGCGCGAATTGTTTTTTTATAGAATGCTTCATATCTCTTCCTCCGGTCTGTTATCATCCAGACTCAAAAAGTCCCACACTGCTCCCTCACTGCTCTGCTTTTGCCATTTTTGCAAAATATATGCCTTAAGCTCCACCTGTGAATCATCCAGACTTTGAAGAATCAAATCAATATTCTCCGAATGAATTCCTCCAATTTGAAAAAGCGTATCACAATAAAGAAGCCTGTCCATATGCTCTGTCACAAAAACCTCCCATGCCTCTTCGCTCTGACACCCTTTATTTCTTTGTAATATGTAGTTTTTTAATCTTTCATATACATCAAAAGCAAGTTTCTCCGGATGACTGAGACGCAAAAAAGCCAATTCTGCCTTATCACAGCTTTGACGATAAAGGCATTTCTGCTGTTTTTCCAGCATGTCCTCCTCAGCACAATATACCAGATTTCTAAGTGCCGTTTCCTCCGGTTCCTCTAACACCTGAAGCAACCTCGCATCCAGACTCTGATACCACTTTTCACTTCCCACCAGTGAATAATCCAACAAATAATCCGCTCCAAGCTTTGTTACCGCACATGCAAGCAATCTGGAAAGTGCCTCTTCCATTGCTCCGAACCGTATATACCGAAGCTGACTGCAGTTTTGAAAAATATGACCTTCCAACACCAGCTCTTTTTCAGAGTTCTCCGGAAGTCGGACTTCCAAAAGTTCTTTACATCCTGCAAATGCCCATCCTTCTATTTTTTCAATGGTATCTGGTAAGCGTATACTGCGCAGTGTTCTGTTTCCCCAAAAGGCCTTTTTCCCGATAGTACCCACCGGAAAGTCATCCAGAACAGAGGGCACCGTGATATGCTCTTCCATGCCGCTATAACCGACAACACAAGCCTTTCCTTCTTTCAATCGATATGCAAATGTTTCCATCCAAGCTCCTTAAGCAATCTTAGTTATTTTGTTTATAACATGTTTTGAAAAAAGTCACAATAACAGTCACAAAGGTTTTGCTTTTTTCTATTATAA
>JAZNIP010000319.1:0-10786 GCA_045577575.1 Lachnospiraceae bacterium
CCCGCCTTATCGGAGCAGGCAAAGCGTTTGGTACAAAGTGCATTCAGCATCGGCTGAAAAAGTCTGTGCATTTTTACATTCGGTGTACTTGTTGAATGTGAATGAGCAATCCGCTCTTTTGCCCCGCCAAGCCACGCAGCAAGCAAATCCACTGCTACGGTAGAGATGTCGGTATGCCGAAATACAATCCGATATTTCCCCTGTTTTACAATATTTCGGATTTCCATAAAGTTTTTGACGGGACTTACGGATTTTCTTGTAGCAGTATATATCCTACCTCCAAGCATGCGTATTTCATCCTCAAAGCTGATCTCTCTTGTCTCATGCACGATAAAATCAAACTGTACTTTTTCCCTGTCAATATTTCGATAAACATTCATAATAAAGTTACCAATGCCGCTGGGCGACATGGAGCCTACTATATGAAGCATCCTTACCATTTCTATTTCTCCGCCAAATTTTCTTTATACCATTCGATTGCCAATGCGATTCCTTTTGCGAAATCATAGTCGGGAGCATAGCCAAGCAGCTCTCTCGCCTTAGAAATATCAGCATTGGAATGCTTTATGTCACCTGCTCTGTCCGGTCCAAAATTTGGTTCTACCTCTTTGCCGAGAGCCTTGCACAAATCATAATAAATATCTATCAGATATTCTCTTCCTCCGTAAGCAATATTAAATGCCTGTCCTGCCGCCTCGGAGGATGCCAGACATGCTTTCAAATTTGCTTCGATTACATTATCAATATAAGTAAAGTCTCTTGACTGTTTTCCGTCTCCGTTAATCGTCGGCACCTCACCGTGCAGAAGCTGGCGGATAAATTTCGGTATGACTGCCGCGTACGCCCCGTCCGGATCCTGCCGTCTGCCAAATACATTAAAATAACGCATTCCGTAAGTGTCCAGACCATACAGCTTTTTATAGAGCTTACCGTATTCTTCTGCCACTCTTTTTGTCAGTGCATAGGGAGAAAGCAGATTGCCCTCCTGCCCCTCTGTTTTCGGAAGTACCGGATGGTCACCGTATACGGAAGAACTGGATGCGTATACAAATTTTTTCACGCCCTGCCGACACGCTGCCTCCATCATATTGAGTGTTCCGCGAATATTGATTTCTTCATACAAAAGCGGCATTTTAATACTGCGCGGCACGCTGCCCCATGCAGCCTGATTAAGTACATAATCCACACCTTCACATGCTGCCATACAGGTATCCAGCTCGCGAATATCACCCTTAATAAACGTATAATTTTCTCTGTCCGCCAGAAAGTCCACATTTTCCTGCTTTCCTGTAGATAAATTGTCCAAACAGCGTACCTGGTAGCCCATATCCGTAATTGCTTCACATAAATTGGAACCGATAAATCCCGCACCTCCTGTCACCAGAAACGTACTGTTTTTCGGAAACTGCAATTCTTTAAATCCCATTGTTTTCATCCCTCTTTTTTCTATATCCATAAAGCTCTGTAAGACACATCAATCCTGCAATATAAAATAACGCAGTATTATAAATCATATATCTGGACAGGCACATAATCATAATTGCCGTAGCAAAAACATTGGCGCAAATCATCATAAGTGCAAATGCCATCAAAAGAGCCGCTTTGCTCGTTTTGTCCTTTTTGTATAAATATATCATAAGCGCAATTGCAAGCAAATAAATAAATGCCGAATACATCCCCATAACAATTCCGCTTGCCGATACGGAACGGGTCAGCCCGCTGACAACTGTCGCAAAATAGTTAAAAAGATAATCTCCTTTTACCGCAGGAAACAGCGTCTGATTCATTTTTGCAGCCAGCTGCACCACTTCATTGAGTGCCTCTCCCTCCGGAATACCCTTTTTCTCTGCATAACCGAACAGGCACGGCTGCTGTATCTGAAAACCAATGATATCATAATATTCCTCATAATGATATGCCCTGTTTAAAATCCCCTTTGGTGCAGCCGCAAGAGTCATTCCCTCTGCTTCCATCTGGCCATGCATTGTCAGAAACAGTTCTTTTTGTTCCTCATCGGCAAACAGCTCAGCATCCTCAGCATCCGACAAATACATAAATGTCGTCAGCATATTATAGCTGCCGGTATCCGCTCCCACATAGCCTTGATGTACAATGCCGTTATATACATGATTTATCCCTGCGCGGCTTCCAAAAAACAATAGTACCGCTCCGAATAATACAAATACAAGGCGCAGACTTCTGCCTCGTAAAATTTCAAAGCAAATGACCGCACACCATGCCGCAAAAACCACCAGCATTTGGTTGCGTGTTAATACCAGAAGCAGTGCACACACAAAGCCCAGACTGTAATACTTCTTTTTTTCCCTATTTGCATCATTATCCATTTCCGCCAACAGCCCCTGCAGCATAAACGCAATAAAAAGCATAAAAAGCGGAAAGGTAATTCCCTCCGTCAGTACTGCTTTGTTCAAAACCATATGCGATGAGGACGCAAGCGGAGTAAGAATATACGGAATCAATGCACAAAGTGCCGTCAGCACAGTCAAAAGCAGCTTTAACCGGAAGATCCGCTGAACAGCTCTTACCAGATAATAGCACGCCACCGCCGCTAACAGGCTCTGCATGAGCATGGACACATGCAAAGCCGGCCATTTATTGATATAACGGATTGCCTTTTCGCTATCAAGCTGTCCCGATGCTGCCAGCCATACAATCGTATCCTTTTCCCGGAATATAAGACGAAACACCAGCAAAAACAACGGATAAAGCGGCTCTCTCCCTGCCTGCATGGCAATATAGGAGCCGGAATCGGGGTATATCCCTATCGGTGCCAGATACCAGAGCAAGCCGAAAAACGACAAAAAGGCGCCAAGCAGCCCCCACTGCTTCGCCCCCTTTTGTCCTTCTATTTGTAACATGTTTTTGTTTCTTAATTTCATTTCTCGAGCCATTTGATAATCTGGAAGCCTTCCGCGTATGTTACCCCATTCTGACGTCCGTTATTTTCTGCATCGTTTTTAAAGAAAGCAATTCTTTCTTCTCTCACTCTGCCGGAATCAGATGTATATTTGCGCATTGCTTCTTCTTTCTTTTCCCATACGTCCGAAATATCCACAAAGAAATTAGGAACAAACGGTCTTTCCGATTCATACCAGTTACACCGATACCCAAGCATACGCGGAACACGTCTGCCTGCATGTATCACTGCTCTCGCTAACGACCGGTGGTCGTGCTGCGGATCATCCGGAAAATGAGTATAAATCAAATCTATCTTTTCTTTTTCAATCAGGTGAACCAGCTTTACATTCAACGGGTCATCAAATTCCAGATGCAAGGTTTCAAATCCTCCGAAAATCAACTTACCGCCAATGAGTTCCCCGACCTCCTGCGCATCACGGAATACAATGTCATCCTTCCTTGTCTCAGTACGCTCCGAATTAAACATACCCGAGGTAGCTGCCACAAAAAGAATAATTTTGTCACCCTTCTGTGCATGTTTGAGAAGTGCTCCGCTACAACCAACCTCAATGTTGTTAAAATGTGCTCCGACTGCCAATACGTTCATAACATCAGCTCCCTTCTCTTCTATTTATTCATATTATACCTAAAATCTTCCACACAGTCTACCGACCGCATAAAATTTAATAATTACAGTCTCCAGTACAAATATCCTGCCTTTTCATATGCAGCCCGGTCAAGCATACCCTTAATGTCCACAAGTACCTTCCGCTTGCCGTTTCCTGCATACATACCGTCAAGCTGCTTCATCGTAATATTTTCGTATTCCTTATGAGAAACCGCCAGAATCACCGCATCCATCTCTTTGATAGCTGCTTCTTCCACAAATGCAACACCGTATTCTCTTGCTGCTTCTTCACGGTCTGCTACCGGGTCGGTAATCATCGGATTGATACCATACTCCTGCAGCTCTCTTACGATATCAATAATCTTTGTATTTCTTGTATCCGGGCAGTTTTCCTTAAAGGTAAAGCCCAGCACCGCTACTCTTGCACCCTTTACCGGAATATCTGCTTTTATCAGATTTTTTACAAGACTTTCTGCCACATATTTTCCCATGTCATCATTGATGCGACGACCGGATAAAATAATCTGGGAATGATATCCAAGCTGCTCTGCCTTATAGGTCAGATAATACGGGTCTACACCAATGCAGTGACCTCCTACCAGTCCCGGGAAAAATTTCAGGAAATTCCATTTTGTTCCTGCCGCTTCCAGTACGGACTTTGTATCAATCCCCATCTTATTAAAAATAATGGAAAGCTCGTTCATAAATGCAATGTTAATGTCGCGCTGACTGTTTTCAATTACCTTAGCTGCTTCTGCCACCTTGATGGACTGAGCTCTGTGTACTCCGGCATCTACTACCAGTTCATATACCTTTGCCACCTCATCCAGTGTCTCTTCGTCCATGCCCGATACAATTTTGGTAATCGTTTCCAGTCGGTGCACCTTATCACCCGGATTAATACGCTCCGGAGAATATCCTACTTTAAAATCCACTCCACACTTCAATCCGGACTCCTGCTCCAGAATCGGCACACACACCTCCTCTGTCACACCCGGATATACGGTTGATTCAAATACTACAATAGAGCCCTTAGTCAGATTCCGTCCCAGAATACGGCTTGCCCCTTCTACCGGCGTTAAGTCCGGTGTATGGTCGGGATTGACCGGTGTCGGCACTGCCACTATATGAAATTTCGCTTCCTTCAGCTTGTCCTCATTACTTGTAAAATCTACCGCACAGGCAGCAATCGCTTCATTTCCCACTTCCTTTGTGGGGTCAATACCGTTCTGATATAGCTCGATTTTCTTTTTGTTTAAATCAAAGCCCACTACATTCACTTTCTTGGAAAAGGCTACCGCAATCGGCATACCTACATATCCAAGTCCCACCAGAGACAGCTTTTCCTCTTTTTTTACCAGTTTTTCATATAAGCTCATTTGTTTTTCCTCCAAGCTTTTCATTTATTACTTCCGCAACCGCATCCAGATATTTCTGTACTACAATGCTGCGGTCAAATCGCTCTTCCATATAGCATCTGCCGTTGATCCCAAGCTGCTTTCTCTCCTTTGGTGAAAGCTCCAGAAACTGTCTGATTTTCGCTATCAAATCTTCACTGCTCCGCTCCTTTACCAGAAAGCCGCTGTTACCGTCCCGTATCGTTTCCCGACACCCCGGACGCTCTGTCGTAATTACCGCACGTCCGCAGGCGGCACTCTCCAGACATACATTGGACATTCCCTCAGGATAATAGGACGGGTGTACCGTACACTGACTGCTTCGAATATAAGGAATGACATCCTCGACACTTCCTTCAAATCGGATAATCCCTTCTCTTTGCAGTCGTTCAAACCGCTCTCTTCCGGTATAATCTTCTTCCAAAAATCCCAAAATCCGAAAGTTTGTCTTAGGATACTCTTTTTTTATCGCCTCTGCCGCATCCAGATACTCTTCTATCCCCTTCTCCTTCATCACACGGGAAATAAAAAGAAATTCCACCGTATCCTGCTCCGGAAAGGGTTGGTATGTGAAATGCTCCAAATTCACGCCGGACCCCGGAAGCATCCGATGTCTCCCCGGCGCAATACCAAGCTGCGCAAAAATCTGTTCATTTGTTTCATTTTGAAAAAATACAAGCTCTGCCCTTTTCAGTGCCGCTTTATAAAGCCTCCGGGTAAAGCACTGCAAAAGCCCCCTGCCCTCTACCGCTGTTCCCAGTCCGGTAATGGTGGTCATATAAGGTATTTTTCTTCTGCCGCACAGCAGCCCCAAATAAATATTCGGCTTAATCGTATAAGTCAGCACTACATTCGGTTTTACTTCTTCTAAAATCCCATCGTATGTGCGAATCAGGGAAAGCTCCTGCAACGGGTTTTTCCCTCTGCGGTTCAAAGCCGTATCGTGAAATATACATCCCATTTTGCGAAGTCTGCCCACAAATTCACCGTCCGGTACCGCAATATGCACCTCATAGCCTGCTGCCAACAGCGCTTCCAATAATTCTTTTCTGAAATTGTAGAGTCCTTCATCAAAATTGATGGCAAGCAATATCCTTTGCGCCATTTCAGGAATTTCTCCTTATCATAATTTCATTGTATTTCATCATCACAAGTCCCTCTTCATAGCTGCCTGTGATTACTTCATTTTCTTTTCCTGCCAAATTATTGATAATTAACTGCATATGGTTCACGCCGCATTCATATGCATGCGGATAGCCTCCGCCAAAACGCGGATTGACCTCAGAGATATAATATACTCCTCCTACATCAAAAATATCAATATCTATCTGTCCTGTAAATCCCGATTCCTCAATAAATCGTTCAATCAGCGCAAACAACTTCTCGTCCCGAAAGGATTCTCCCTTATCCGTTTCTCCGGCACGCATAACAAGCTTCTTTTTGGTAAAAACAGAAACCGGCTTTTTACTGAGCATATCAATATAGCAGTCTGCCCCTATTTCCTGTCCGTCCAGAAATTCCTGAATCATCATTCCTTCACCATGACTTACAAGCAATCTCACCGTTTCCTCATCATATGCTTTGGAAATGGCAATGCTGGCACTTCCCTTCGCCGGCTTCACAAATACCGGATAGGAAATCTTTCCGGCCTTTTCATCTGCCACAAAGGCTTCCACATCCATATAAGAACGTGCACATGCATAATTATGTGCTGTCAGCCACTGATACATCTCCCATTTGTCTAAGGTTCTCTCGCACAGCTCATAAGAAGAGCCGATTACTGTAACCCCTAGCTCTGCAAACTCCTTTTCATGCAATGCCAATAATGAAAGCTCCGGATCAATAAGCGATAAAATCCCCGTAATGTGTTCTTTTTTACAAATATCATAGAGTACGTCCATATAACCGTTCTCTGTAATGCGGGGAACGATATACTGCACATCGGCCTCATATAAAGCAGGCGCATTGGGATTGCAGTCAGTAGCAACTACCTTTCCCTGTCCGTTCAAAGTCTGTTTAAAATACTGCACAATCTTGTTTCTCGTTCCGCAGCTTGCAACTAATATATTCATTTCAAATCCTCATAGATGTTTTTTCTCACATAATCCTCTGCACGCCAATGCTCTCTGACGCACAGATACTCTCCGTTTTCCTCCGCATAAACCGCCGGAAAATATCGGATAAAAAGTGGTGTCAGGCACATCGTATAGCCACCCACCTTTTGAAAACGAATCTGGTCTCCCGGCAAAAGCCCTACCTTTTCCTTTATCGCAAACAGCCGGTCATTCTCCATACAGGTATAACCGCATATTATCTGCTGTCCAAACACCTCACGCTCTTCATTCGTACCGCCTTCTTCAGCACGATACAACAGCTTATGAAAATAGGAGCTCTTCCCATGCAGCGGATCAATGTCACTTCTGCTTCCGTCCGTTATCACGAAGCGTCCGGCATGTGTATTTTTACAGTCTACCACCGTCGTCACATATTCAATCGGCGGTGTAATGAGCGATGTACCGGGCTCAACAATCAGCATCGTTTCCTTCGGAGAAAATGCCTCTGCCAGCTCCTCACGAATCGCCCTCATATAATCTGGAAACTTGGGACGATTATCCATACCACCGAAATATCCGCCTCCCACATCCACATAGTCAAGCGTCAGCTTATATTCTTTTTTCAGCTTACATGCCATTTTCGCAAGTGCCCGATAAATGTTAACGCTTCTTGTTCGGGAGCTCGCATGCAGATGAATCCCCGACAGCGGTACCCCCATGCGGGCAAGTCTGTCCATTGCCGCCTTTAATTCACCCGTCTCATAGGAAAATCCGAATCGTCCCCCTTCCTCTCCCGAAGAGGTTTCTCCCGGACATACCGCCTCTAAGTCAAAATTTACCCGCAGACCTACCGTTACCTCTCTTAATCCGGATTCCTCCAACCAGTCAAGCTCTCTCTTGGCATCCAGATTGACAATCGCCCCTCTTTTCAGAGCGCGCAGGAACGAAGCCTTCCCTTTTACCGGACCATTGTAAATGAAGTGTTCAAAGCCCAAATGCTCTGCCAGCTCGTATTCATCCTCAGATACGACCTCCGCATAAAATCCTGCTGCCTTCATCTGCATAAGTGCCCACGGCAATGCATTTGTCTTAAATGAATAGCCCACTATCGAATTATTCCAGTTCTCCTCCAATGCAGTTTTTAAAAGGGTAATCCCCTGCTCAAGCTCATCCTTGTGAATAATATAACAGGGAGTTTCCAACTCGTGATATTTCATTTTCTCACCTTTGCTTTTCCCGTTCATCCCATAAAAATCCTTCTACAGAATCGGTTTCCACCGCAACATCTTCTTTTTTCAAAACAACCGTTACCGTTTTCCACAATATCTTCAAATCCGTCAAAAACGTCAACTGCTCCACATACTCCACATCCTTCGCCAGACGGTCATCCCATGCGATAAAATTTCGTCCGCTTACCTGCGCAAGTCCCGTAAGTCCCGGCCGCACGGTATGTCTGAGCCGCTCCTTCTCTGTGTAATAGGGCAGATAGCCTACCAATAACGGGCGGGGACCGATGATGCTCATATCCCCCTTAAAAATATTCCACAGCTCCGGCAGCTCATCCAGACTGCTCTTTCGGAGAAATGAACCAAACGCAGTCAGCCTTTCCACATCAGGGAGCAGCTCTCCGTTTGCATCTCTTGCATCCGTCATCGTACGGAATTTGCATAACGTAAATATTTTTTCTCCATAACCCGGTCTTTCCTGATGAAAAATCACAGGACTACCCAGCTTTATCCGCACAAGCATTGCTACAATCAGAAACACCGGAAACAAAGCGAGCAATGCCAAACCGGACAATACTATATCAAATGCTCTTTTTATAAACAAACGATACATGCTCTATTTTCCAAATACCTTTCTGATAATACCAATAATCAGTTCCATATCCTCTTTTGTATTTTTGACATCGCTGGGGAGGCACATGCCTCTGTTAAAAATGTCCTCGCCCACGCTGATTTTTTCCCCATCGTTGTGAGAGAAAAAGTCACAGTCTGCAAATACCGGCTGCAGGTTCATCGGTTTCCAAATCGGTCTCGATTCAATGTTCTCTGCCTCCAATGCATCCATGATTTCATTTGGAGTTACCTTGCAATCCGAAGAAAGAGTCATACAGGATAACCAGCAATTGGATTCCCCGTCCGGATTCAACGGATTCATGGTGATTTCCGGTATATCTGCAAACGCTTCTTTGTAAGCGTTGTAAATGTCCTGTTTTAACTTACGGTGCAAATCCAAAGACTTCATCTGTCCCCTACCGATTCCCGCATCCACATTACTCAAGCGATAATTATAGCCAATCTGGGAATGCTGATAATGTCTTGCCGCATCCCTTGCCTGCGTTGCCAGAAAACGCGCCTTATCAATCGCTTCCTTATCATCGGATACCAGCATCCCGCCACTGGATGTTGTAATAATTTTATTTCCGTTAAAGGAAAAAATACCGAATTTCCCGAAGGTTCCGGTTTGTTTTCCCTTGTAGGTGGCTGACAGCGATTCTGCCGCGTCCTCAATAATCGGCACATTGTGTTTTTCACATATTGCCATGATTTCATCCATCTTTGCCGGATTTCCATATAAATGTACGCAAATAACTGCCTTAGGATTCGGGTATTTTTCAAATGCCTTTTCCAGTGCCTTTGGAGACATATTCCATGTATCCGGCTCCGAGTCAATAAATACCGGTGTAGCATTTTCATAGCAGATAGGATTACAGCTTGCGGAAAATGTCAGGGAAGAGCAAAATACCACATCCCCTTTTCCGATACCAAGCAGCTTAATTGCCAGATGAATCGCCGCCGTTCCGGCACTTAATGCTGCTGCATGCTTCACTCCCGTATACTCAGCGATTTCCTTTTCAAATGCATTGACATGAGGTCCCACAGGCGCAATCCAGTTGCTTTCAAATGCCTCATCCACATATTTTTTTTCCCACTCATGCATGGTTGGGCAGGACAGATAAATTCTTTTTCTTTCCATAATGAAAACTCCTTTCCGCAATTTCCCGGCCATTCTTTCTATGCTTTACTGCTTCGGAATATAGGTCGGTACAATTTCCTTTACAAGCTCACGAACGTCCGTTGTCTCATTCTCTACAGCATTCTTCAGCTCTTTGAGCTGCACAAAAAATTTCCGTTCATCAATCTCTATCGGTCTGCCGATATGAATCAGCTTATTCTCCGTATCCTGCATACCTTCCTCATCCATTAAAAGCTCCTCGTACAACTTTTCTCCCGGTCTGAGTCCGGTAAACTCGATACGAATGTCATCCTCTACCTTATATCCGGATAGACGAATCAGATTTTTGGCAAGATCCAGAATTTTTACAGGCTCACCCATATCCAATATAAAAATTTCTCCGCCCCTTGCATAGGCTCCTGCCTGCAACACGAGAGAGACAGCCTCCGGTATCGTCATGAAATAACGAATGATATCCGGATGAGTTACCGTTACCGGTCCTCCTGCCTCTATCTGCTTGCGAAACAGCGGAATCACGCTACCGTTGCTGCCAAGCACATTTCCAAAACGCACTGCAACAAATTCGGTATCATAATATTTATTAAAGGTTTGAATAATCATTTCACAGATTCTCTTGGATGCGCCCATTACATTGGTAGGATTCACCGCCTTATCCGTGGAAATCATAACAAATTTCTTTACTCCGTTCATGGCTGCTGCCTGAGCCGTTTTCCATGTACCGAATACATTATTTTTAATTGCCTCATCCGGACTGGTTTCCATTAACGGAACATGCTTATGCGCCGCCGCATGATATACAATATCCGGAT
>JAZNIP010000320.1:0-5586 GCA_045577575.1 Lachnospiraceae bacterium
TATTTCTTCATCTATTTCTTTGTTAAACTCTTCTGTAATCGGTTCTTCTGCTTCCTGATATTGTTCCTGTTCATCCTCTTCAGAAGCATTTTCTTCAAATCTTCTGATTTCATCGGTATCCATACCCATATCAGCAGCAGCCTCGATTGCTGCATATTCTATTGTATCTGCAGCCTGTGATGAAAAAGTATCCTCGCCTAATACCTCCATGACACCCTCTGCAATTTCTTTTTGCAGATTAATGGTAGCATATTCTCCTACATTCACAGGAGGTACCTCAAAATCAAGCTCCTGTGGCTGCGGCATCATAACCGGGGCAGAAGTGCCCTTTGCCTTACTGTATTTTTCCAATTGGTCACCGGATAAAGCAGCGTGCAGCATTTTCAGCTCCATTGCTTTTGTGACATATTTGCCCTCTCCAAACCAGAGAATCAACTCATCACATTCCTCAATGCACTTTGTACTGAGTCCGATGCGATGATACAGATAAGCCAGCTCATAGGCCCATTTTTCTCTGTATTCACGTCTTTTCAGCTCTTCCAGAACAGCAATACGCTCCTCCAGACTTACTTCCTGTGCTTCATACAATTTATACTGTAAAATATATCTTCCGTTATCTCTCGGAGCTGTCTGCACAAATTCTTTATAGTATTCTACCGCCTGTACGACATCGTCTAATTTAATGGATAATTCACAAAGAGAATATACAATCATTCTTCCACCCGGATGACGCTCATACGCAAGAAGAAGAATCTCCCGGCTTTCCTCAAATCGCCGGTTTAACTTATATAAATCACTGATTGTACAAAGCATATTTACGCTTTTTACTCTGCGCCAATCAATGGTATCTGCTATTTTCATTGCTTCTGTATATTTTTTCTTTGCGATTAAATCCTTAATTTCCTCTGAACGGACTTTATATTCATACTTATCCAACTTTATTCACCTCATAATAACCCACTATGAAACTATTGTAAGTGTAACATAGGGTTTTTCATAAGTCAAAAGAATCACACAAAAAAAGCAGGAAAAACTACAATATGTAGTATTTTTTTCCTGCATTTTACAACAATTTGTTGATTGTAAACTCCTGTTATGCTTTTAAAAGACTGCTGAGTTCAGAAAATTGTGCAAGTGTCAGAGCCTCTCCGCGTACTGACGGACTTAATTTCATTTTTTCTAATGCGTTAAGAACCTGCTCCTTTGTTACCTGCATATTTCCTGCATTCACCAGACTGTTTACAAGAGTTTTTCTTCTCTGTCCGAAGGCAGCTTTAATTAATTTAAACAAATGAGCCTCATCCTCAACCGGAACCGGATTTTTCTCATATTTTTCCAGACGTATTACTGCGCTTCCTACATTTGGTTTGGGCATAAAGCAATTAGCTGAAACCTGCAGTGCAATTTCGGGCTTCGCATAATACTGTACTGCCAGTGAAAGCGCACCATAATCCTTTGTTCCCGGCCCTGCCTGCATCCTGTCAGCTACTTCCTTTTGTACCATAATGGTAATGCTGTCAAGCGGTACATGACTTTCAAACAATCCCATAATAATCGGTGTCGTAATATAATAAGGCAGATTTGCCACTACCTTAATCGGTCTTCCCTCATTTTTTTCTTTTGCCAAAGCAGCAATATCAACCTTTAATATATCCTCATTAATAACCGTAACATTATCATACTCTGACAAAGTATCCTCTAAAATCGGAATCAATGTTTTATCAATTTCTACCGCTATGACTTCTCTTGCATTTTCTGCCAGATATTGTGTCATTGTTCCGATTCCCGGTCCGATTTCCAACACACAATCATCTTTTGTAATTTCCGCAGAGGCAATGATTTTTTCCAGAATATGACTGTCTATCAAAAAATTTTGTCCATATCTTTTCTGAAAGCTGAAATTATATTTTTTTAGTACTTCAATCGTATTTGTAGGATTTCCTAAATATGCCATATGTTTTTCTCCGCTTTATTTTATACCAAATAACTTTTCTGCATTCTGCCTTGTGATTTCAACTACTTCCTCATAAGAAATATTTTTAATTTTTGCAATTTCTTCTGCAATATAAGGAATGTTCAGGGAACTGTTTCTTTTTCCTCTGTTTGGAACAGGAGCCAGATAAGGACTGTCAGTTTCCAACAAAATTTTTTCCAGTGGGATATACGCAACCGCTTCCTTTAATTTTTTTGCATTGCTAAAGGTTACCACACCACCGATTCCAAAATGATAATCCATTTTTAGAAACTCTGCCGCCATTTCCTTTGTATAAGAAAAGCAATGAATAACACCTCCTGTTTTTTCTGCATGAAGTGCTTTCATTATATCCAAAGTGTCCTTTGCCGCATCTCTGGAATGTATCACTACAGGAAGCTTTACATCCTGCGCCAAAAGCAATTGTCTTTCAAACCATTTTTTCTGAATCTCAGCCTCCGGTTCCTTCCAATAATAATCCAAACCGATTTCTCCGATTGCAACTGCCTTCTCAAGCATACACTGCTCTTTCAGCCACTCGAAATTTTCCTCTGTCAGATCCTCCGTATCACTGGGATGAACTCCGATTGCTCCATATATAAACGGATATTTTTCCATTAATTCCACAGTACGCCTCACACTGTCCAAGCTGGAGCCTATGTTAATAACCGTTCCGATTCCGTTTTCCGGCAGACTATTTACAAGAGCATCTCTATCCTCATCAAATGCTTTATCATCGTAATGTGCATGTGTTTCAAATATCATATTTTCTTATCCTCTTCTTTTTTATATCATAAAATTTTTATTTTTTTAATATTTTTTAAAAAAACATCTTGCAAACTACATGATATTATACTATAATCATAGATGCGTTGTAAATAATTGAATACGTAAGCGCCTCTAGCTCAGTTGGTAGAGCACCTGACTCTTAATCAGGGTGTCCAGGGTTCGAGCCCCTGGAGGCGCACTTATAAGTACCGT
Source organism: Lachnospiraceae bacterium (assembly GCA_045577575.1). Lineage (GTDB taxonomy): Bacteria > Bacillota > Clostridia > Lachnospirales > Lachnospiraceae > VSOB01. The sequence goes on from JAZNIP010000320.1 coordinate 2,954, forward strand.
TTTTGAGGACATGCGAGCCTCGGGGATGGTACTTTTTGTGTACACGAAATAAAACCTACAGACAAAACTTAAATCTGACTGCAAGAATTTATGTTTACTTGCGTCCACCTCTCTAAAGTGCTACACTGTTTTTATACAAAAGGGGAGGGACTATTATGTACGGAAATATGTATGGAAATGAAAATGAATCACCACAAAATAATTATTCACAATCACCGGATTTTCCTCAAAATCCACAAAGACAACCTGGAAAATCAGGTGCTGTCGCTATCTGCATTGCACTGATTGCTGCTATCTCCGCTATTTTATGTGTAAGTATTTTTTCCGGCAGCTTTGCCAAATATAAAAAATACTCCAGTGGAAACGGTATTACCGTAACAGGTTCTGCAAGCTGTGATTTTGAATCCGATTTAGTTGTATGGAGAGGCAGTTTTTCTGCCTATGGTTATACACCAAAGGATGCTTATCAATCGATTAAGCACGATGCAGATATAATCAGGCAATACCTTTTAGACAATGGAGTCTCGGAAGATGAAATTTCCTTCAGTTCTGTATCCATCTCCCAGAGATACATATCGGAATATAATGACGAAGGAAAATTTATCGGCGAATACCCGGATGGCTATGATTTATATCAATCCTTAAGTGTTACTTCTACTGATTTGGATAAAGTTGATGCCATATCAAGAGATATTACAAAGCTGATTGAATCCAATATTGAGTTTGTTTCTGATTCGCCGGAATATTATTATACGAAGCTGGATGAATTGAAGTTAGATTTAATTGAACAGGCAACTGAAAATGCAAAAGCTCGTGCAGACATTATTGCAGATGGTACAAGTGCTGATACAAGCCGCCTTTTAAGTGCAAATCTCGGCGTTTTCCAGATTACTGCGCAAAATTCCGCATCTGAGGAATACAGCTATGGCGGTACCTTCAATACCAGCTCCCGCTATAAAACTGCTTCCATTACTGTGAAGTTAAATTATGCGGTGGATTGATTGATATTATGCTTAGGCAGGATGAAGTGAGTAGTCCATGTAGGCAAAAAAATACCCAGGAGTTACGACTCCTGGGCTTTTTTTGTACCATCTTATACTATTTTCAATTTATAACTCATCTGCTTCCAGCGCATCTCTCAGCTCCAAAAGAGAATCATATTTACGATATAAAAGTGCGCTGATTTCTTCATCCGGCTGAATCAAGTCCGGAATCATGACCGGCTTCATACCGGCTGCATGAGCCGCACGAATACCGTTTGGAGAATCCTCCACCGCAATCACCTGCTCCGGTGACATTCCGATTGCTTCGCATGCTTTTAAGTAAATATCCGGCTTCGGTTTGCTGAGCTTTACCATGTCACCACCGATAATCTCCTGAAAATAATCGCCCAGACCTGAAATCTTCATATGATTCATAATTGTTCTTTTGCTGGAAGAGGAAGCTACACCTACGATATAATTATTTTCTTTTAAATATTGGAGAATTTCTTTAGTACCTTTCATTAAAGGAAGACCTTCTTTATCAATCCAGTCCTGCATAATTTGTCTTCCTTTTGTCAGAAATTCTTCTGCATCAAAATCCTGTCCAAAATGATTTTTAAACTGAATAATGATATCTGTTCGATTTCTGCCGATACAATCATCCGTAAGCTGTGTAATATCTCCCAGATTTCTTTCTTCTGCCAACTGAAACCATGCTTTTGAGGACATAATTTCCGTATCAAAAAGAATTCCGTCCATATCAAAAATAATCGCTTTTGCCATAATTATTTTACAACTACCTTTCGGAAATTTTTCTTACCACGTTTTACAACAATGCCATCTCCAAAATCTGTTTTTTCATATTCTTTTTTAATATCTGTTACTTTTTCACCATCTACGGAAACACCACCCTGCTCAATAGCACGTCTTCCTTCAGAGCGGCTTGCCACAAGACCGGATTTTACAAGAACACTTATCATATCAATTTTTCCGGGTGTTGGTCCTTCATTAAAATCTGCATCTGTCAGCTCTGCTGTCGGCATATCTGCTGCATTTCCGGTAGAGAATAACGCTCTTGCACCATCCTGTGCCTTCTGTGCTTCTTCTTCACCATGTACAAGCTTTGTCAATTCAAATGCAAGTATTTCTTTTGCCTGATTTAACTGGCTTCCTTCCCAACTATCCATTTTATCAATTTCTTCTAATGGCAGGAAGGTAAGCATACGAATACATTTTAATACATCTGCATCTGCTACATTTCTCCAGTACTGATAAAATTCGAACGGAGTTGTCTTATTCGGATCAAGCCATACAGCACCTTTTTGAGTTTTACCCATTTTCTTTCCTTCAGAGTTAAGAAGTAAGGTAATAGTCATAGCATAGGCATCTTTTCCTAATTTACGACGGATAAGTTCTGTACCACCAAGCATGTTGCTCCACTGGTCATCTCCACCAAACTGCATATTACATCCGTATTTTTCGTATAATGCAAGGAAGTCGTAACTCTGCATAATCATGTAATTAAATTCTAAGAAGCTAAGACCTTTTTCCATACGCTGTTTGTAGCATTCAGCTGTCAACATACGGTTAACACTGAAATGTACCCCTACATCACGCAATAATTCAATGTAATTAAGTCCGCTTAACCAG
>JAZNIP010000321.1:0-5216 GCA_045577575.1 Lachnospiraceae bacterium
ATGGCTACGATCCGACTTAACCAATCTTAAGAAGCGATGTTCTTGCAATTGAAGACTTAACACCAGGCATGATTTTAAAAGGAACCGTTCGAAATGTAATTGACTTTGGTGCTTTTGTAGATATTGGGGTACATCAGGACGGACTTGTACATATCTCTCAGATTACAGAGAAATTTATTAAGCATCCGTTAGAGGCAGTCAGCGTGGGAGACATCGTGGAGGTGCAGGTACTTGCCGTTGATGTACCGAAAAAGCGGATTTCACTTACGATGAGAATTAAGCAGGAGGCATAAAAGAAGTTCAGCTGTCGGATAAAAGAGCTGTGCAGTAAGGAGAGTATAAAAATGGAAGAAAAGACGTTGTTACAAACTGTGACAGAAAATGCGGTGTTTGTAGTTCAATTTATTGTGCTTGTGGTAGCACTGGTATTATTGGCGTATGTGATTGAAAAGGCAGTGAAAAAAAGTGAGGGTAATACAGAACGTGTGCTCAGTACGCGAAAGCTGGCAGTCTGCGGCATGTTTGCCGCAATTGCGGCTGTGCTGATGGTATTGGAATTTCCTGTACCCTATGCACCGTCCTTTTATGGGATGGATTTCAGTGAGCTTCCGGCATTAATCGGGGCATTTGCTTATGGTCCGGTAGCAGGTGTATTGATCGAATTTTGCAAGGTGTTTATTAAAATTCTGTTTAAACCGACTTCCACGGCATTTGTAGGTGAGCTTGCAAACTTTGTAGTCGGATGCAGCTTTTTACTTCCGGCATCGGTGATCTATCTGTTTCGCAGGACAAGAAAGGGTGCGGTAATCGGTTCTGTGACGGGAACATTATGTATGGCGTTTTTTGGAGCAGTGTTTAATGCGATTTATTTGCTGCCCAAGTTTTCCCAGCTGTTTGGCATGCCACTGGATGCCATTGTCGGCATGGGAACTGCGGTAAATCCGGCAATTAACAGTGTGACTACGCTTGTTGTCTTTGCGGTTGCGCCACACAATCTTATAAAAGGTGGTCTTGTATCTTTGATTACGATGTTGATTTATAAGAAAATCAGTCCTATTATAAAAGAAGGAACAAAAAAACGGGGCAGATAAAGACTTGTGTTTGAGGCGAGTGTGACCGTAGAAAGCAGACAGCCCCGGAAGAAAAGAGGGACTGATTTGCGAATACGAAAAGCAGAGCGAAAGGATATTCAGGAGCTGCTGGATATTTATAATTATGAAGTGGTAAACGGTGTAGCAACACTGGATTTAGAGCCTAAGACCTTTGAGGAATGGGAAAAATGGTTTGCGGCGCATAATATAAAAAATCATCCGCTGTATGTGGCGGAAACAGAATGCGGCGATGCGGCAGTTTGTGATGGGACAATGAGCGGCGTCGCTGTAACAGAAAAAGACAGTGATACGTCTGCGGATAAGGCATCTTTTGCGGCAGGAGAAGTGGCAGGTTATGCCAGTCTGTCCTCCTATCGGGAAAAGGAGGCATATTGCAGTACGGTAGAGCTGTCTATTTATATTTCACCCAAATACCGTGGACAAAAGGTGGCGAGTGCGCTGATGGAATTTATTCTGGAAGAAGCAAAGCGGGATGAGAGCATTCATACAGTAGTATCGGTGATTACCTCGGGGAATGTGGCAAGCAGTCGGCTGCATGAAAAGTTTGGATTTACCTTTTGCGGTTGCATTCGTGAGGTGGGGATGAAGTTTGGGCGATATCTGGATATTGATAATTACAGTTTGCGTGTTTGAGAAAGAAGGCTTGAAAAATGTCCGGTAATAGAAGAATGAAAAAATATGAAATTGATATGTGCAGTGGCTCTATTTTAGGGAAAATGCTGCTGTTTGCAATGCCGCTTATGTGCTCCAGCATATTGCAGCTATTGTTTAATGCGGCGGATATTATAGTAGTAGGTCGTTTTGCCGGAGATAATTCTCTTGCAGCAGTAGGCTCTACTACAGCACTTATTAATTTATTGACTAATTTTTTTATCGGTATTTCCATAGGTGCTAATGTACTTGTGGCGCATTTTTACGGAGCAAATCAGAAAAAGGATTTAAAGGAAACGATACATACGGCAATGATGCTCAGTGTATACAGTGGTATTATTCTTACTTTAATCGGATGTATTGGTGCAAAGCAGATATTAATCTGGATGCAGACTCCGGCGGAGGTACTGGAGCTGGCAGCATTGTATTTGCGAATCTATTTTCTTGGGATGATGGCAACCATGATTTACAATTTCGGAAGTGCCATATTGCGTGCGGTAGGAGATACCCGCAGACCGCTGTATTATCTGGCGGTAGCAGGCATTGTTAATGTAGTGCTGAATCTGCTTTTTGTTATTGAGTTTCAAATGGATGTAGCAGGTGTCGGAGCGGCGACGGCCATTTCTCAGTGTATTTCTGCTGTACTGATTGTACGATGTATGATGCATGAAGATGGCGACATACGATTAGAGATTAGAGAGCTTCGGATTTATAAGGAGAAATTTTTAAAGATGCTAAAAATCGGTCTTCCGGCAAGCTTTCAGGGAATGCTGTTTTCGGTGTCAAATGTCATTATTCAGTCATCGGTTAACGGCTTTGGAGCGGTTGTTGTAGCAGGTAACTCGGCAGCGGCAAACATAGAGGGCTTCGTTTATGTGGCAATGAATGCTTTTTATCAGGCCTCTCTTTCGTTTACAAGCCAAAATATGGGAGCAATGAAATACGAGAGGATTAACCGAATATTGTATTCTGCGGAGCTTTGTGCCATTGCTTCAGGGGTTTTGCTTGGAAACGGAATTACATTTTGGGGCAGGGAGCTGTTAGCGCTTTATTCTACCAGTGAAGCAGTAATTGAAGCCGGGATGGTTCGTCTCAGTATCATATGCAGTCTGTATGCACTTTGCGGTATGATGGATACAATAGTAGGTTCGCTTCGCGGGATGGGGCACTCCATTGTACCGATGTTTGTATCGCTTATCGGAGCCTGTGGTCTGCGCTTGTTTTGGATTTTTACCTTTTTCCGTATGGAAGAATATCATACGGTGCTGTCATTATATCTGACCTATCCGGTAAGCTGGACACTGACCTTTTTGGCGCATGTGATTTGCTTTACAATTATTCGGAGAAAGTATCCGAAAGTATCCGCAGGATAATAGATGAGTCGGATAACGTAGTGACATGAAAATAATAATTGGGAGAGTATGAATATGAAAAAATGGGCAGTAGCGGGATGCATGGCGGTGTTTATGGCAGTGATTTGCCAAATGATATATGGACTCTGGCATTGGAAACGTAAATCGGCGATGGCAGTTTCTGTTATCGGAGGCGCAGACGGGCCTACTTCTGTATTTATAGCAGGAAAAGTATCGTCAGGATTGTATATGGGAATGGCTCTTTGGGGTGCGATGATACTGCTGATAGCTGCAATTGGTTTTCTGATATGGTGGCAGAAACGTAAATAGAAGAAAATACAACCGAGAATACAACTGTAGTAGTATAGAAAAAAAGAGGATTTTATGAGATGCTTTGTTTGCAGAAACAACAGTTGGGAGTTCCGGAAGAGAATTCCCGAAAAATAAAGGAGGGTGTTGTATGTATTTAATATCAGTTGTAGCAGTAGTGGTGGTCAGTGGCTTTATGCTGATGATAGGGCAGGGGAGCGCAGTATGGTTTTTAGACATACCGAGTCTTATTATCATACTTTTATTTGACAGCATGATGCTTATCAGTGCCGGTTTGACCAGAGACTTTAACAATGCATTTCGGATGGCATTTGCAAATGGTAAGGAAAAGGGGTTGTCGGAAATCAAACGGGCAATTGAGGCAGTGGTATTGGTGAGAAAAACCACATTGACAGCAGGTGGATTTGGTATGATTTTCGGACTGATTATGGTAATCGGACAGCTTGCAAATCTTGAACTGCTTGGACCGAATCTGGCGGTAGCCAGTCTGACCCTGTTATATGCGTTGGCAATAGAGTTGGTTTTATTACCTCTTGAATCAAGATTAAAAATGAAGCTGCAAAGTCTGTTGCAGGATTAAGGAGCAGAAAAATGAAAAAGAGATGGCAGATGGGAATGTATTTACTTCTGTATCTTCTTGCGTTATCTTTTCTGCTTGGATTTGATATCCGTCGGTTAATCGGCTTCAGAGATATTGGTGCATTTTTAGTAGGGACAGTGCTTTTGGCACTCCCGTTTTATAATGAAAGTGGTAGCCGTACAGACAAATGGTATCGGTTTCTTGAGACATGTGGCAGGCATGCCATAGATGCCGGAGTGATTCAGACATTTTTGCTGTTATTTGTAAGAATGTCTCAGAGGCAGAATTATATAGGGCTTCCGGCTGAGATTGCACTTTGCTTCCGCCCCATGTTGTACGCATTTTGTACAAAGCTGATTTTAGAAAAGGATGAACGAAATTGGTCGAGGGAAGACGATTCTTTTGGTAAGCAGCATTGGGAAACAGGTTCTTTTACAGAAGACGGTTTGCAAATAAAAGAGATTACTTACGAAGACTGTATTCAGGCAGGGTTGACTAAGCGGGAAGCGGAGATTGCTTTACTTGTATGCAGAGGCTGCTCAAATGGCGAAATCTCGGAGGAGCTTGTGATTTCTCAGGCAACTGTAAAAAAGCATATGTCCAATATTTTTGAAAAAACGGATATCAGTAAACGGGAAGAATTGCAGGAGTACATTATGTTGCAGCAGCATGCCAGGTTGTAGCAGTATTCACAGTGAAATACAGAAGAAGGAAGGGGCATTCAGATTTTGGAATGTCCCTTTGTAAATACATATTTTATTTGACATAGTTCATTTGGTGAACTATGATAAAACTATCTAAAAATTCTGTGCATCATGCACATCCGGCAGTTCTGCCAATCTGCCAATCTATCAATCTATTACATGTATATAGCGGACAATTTTTCTTTTGCCTGTTTGGCATAAATGAAATTTTTCTGCGGAAAGGACAATCTATGCAAAACACATCTATTATCACATCAGAACCAATTAATCTCAGCGATTTTGTGCTCTTTTTATCAGTAATGAAAAACAAAACAGCCTATCGCAACACACTTAGTATCATTTTAGACGAATCGGATATCCAGATAAGGGAAGTCAAGGATTTAGCTTGGATGAGTCCTCTGCCACGGAATATTATGAAAAATTGAAAGAATCGTAGTGCAAAAAGAAGGGCAAGTCGGAGGCCAAGCGGTCTTAGGAAGACAATGTC
>JAZNIP010000322.1:0-3621 GCA_045577575.1 Lachnospiraceae bacterium
TGATATACAACGGCAAGCCGTTGATTTGTTTCTTAAAACATGGTATAATTCACTCGAAAGGAAGGAGAATCTGAAATGATTTTATATCATGGCTCCCCCATAGGTGGCATTGCCGAATTAAAACCGTTTTTATCGGAACATAAAAGATCTTATGTATATTTATCAAGTAATCCTGTGGTTGCCTTGCTCTATGCTGTAAAACCCGTCCCTAAACCTTTCAGTTTTTACCCCTATGGATTTAATGGCAAAAAGGTAGTATATAGTGAATATTACAAGAACTGTTTTGAAGATATATACAAAGGTCAAACAGGCTTTTTATATGAATGTAATGACGACATTGAAAGCATAGAAAACCCCACAGCAATTCATTGCGCATACACTTGTCAAGCACCAATTAAAATAAACAGTTATATTAAAATTAATGATGTGTTTGAAAAGTTTATGGAATATAAAACGCAGGGCTTATTTGAAATAAAGTCGTTTGAAAATATTAGTGAAAAAGAATTGAATTTTGTCTATGATGATATGAGGAAAAATATCATCGAACACCATTTAAAAGACTATCCAGATAACCCTATGAGCCAATTTATTATGAAACATTTCCCCTATATATGGTTTGGATAACAGGTTGCAAGTTGACCGGCAAAAGAAGTACGAACATTTTGTTCGTACTTCTTTTCATATGCTATACAGACAAACTATTGAGAATACAAAAGCAATGTCTTGCCTATTAACCTATAAGCAACGTTTCAACTTCTTTTCGTTGTTTGCTTGTGTACTCATAAACCGTAGCGCTAAACCACTTGTTTTCAATAAAATCTTCTTGAAAAGCATCTATTATTTTTAACGCAATCCTAAACTGAGAATTGGCCTTTTCAGTTTCTCCATTCTCTTTTAAATATTTACCCGCAACAATCAGCATATCAATCAAATCCTCTGCAGAAATATTCTTTTGCTTCTGCGCAGCCTCGTAGCTATCCTCTCCATTCAAAAGGGTTGCCATCAAACCCAGCTTTGAAAAGTAAATTTCCGGAATCATTTCAAGTGTGGGCTTAATCAAATCAGTTTGATTATTTTCCCTATAACACGATGCAAGGATTCGACAAACGTCGTATTTTACAGAATCATCCTTAGTAGACGCAATAAGCGTTTTACAAAGAGTAATTACCTCATCAGCTCTTGTCCGATAATCCAACGTATAAAGCAGATTATTAAGTATAACGTCATTCCCAGGAAATCTCTTCAAGCCCTCACGTAAAATTTTCTCCGATTTTGCCGTATTGCTGATACGGTATTTATAAGCCTCATTACAGATTAATTCGACCTGCTTCTCCAGCTCATACAGATTAAAATCAAAGAGCTCGTCGGTTGAAATATCAAAAAAGTATGCAATCGCAGGAATCAAGGTCACATCAGGCATTGTATTTCCGTTTTCCCATTTTGAAACTGCTTGAAATGATACGCCAAGATAATTGGCCAAAACCTCTTGAGATATATTTTTCTGTTTTCTTAAAGACTTAATTTTTTCTCCAAGATGAATCATAGTTATTCCTCCAAATTGTTTTGGATCAGCGCTTATCCTAACGTTATTATAACGTGTTTCTTTATGAAAACAATAACTCCTCTGGGGAGAAATTTTCTATTATCAGTTGAAAAAACAGCATAACGTTCTATATATGTTCTATATATAAACTTACTACACTACACAAAAAGCTGACAGTTCACACTGTCAGCTTTTTGTGTAGATTATTTTTTTGCGTAGGAAATCAAACGGGTAATTACCGGCGCAAGCACAATATTTGTACCCAATTCAATCAGGAAATTCACACCGGCGAGACCAATAAACATATAGCTTGCTGCATTCTCAAAGCCAGCAGCAGCGCCCCATTCGGCAATGGTTTCCATAAAGAACAGCTTGCAGCCGAGCAGGAATATGCCTGTGTTCACAACAGGACAGATTACTGCGGCAACAATCACTGCAAAATACCGATTGTTTCTGGCAATGTAGTGATAAACGCCTTCTTCACAGCATTCGCCCAATCCGTAATGATTTTTCATTAACTGAATGCGGCTTCCGGAATATCTGTTCAACAGCTTCAGAACAAACCGGTACGCAAGACCTGCGCACAGACCGGCGGCAGTACCTTTCACCAATACTGTAAAGATCGTTCCTGCCACATCTATGACCAGAAATGCGCCGGCATCACCACTGAGCAATACCGCAACACCGAACACAAAGCCCAGCCATCCGCCTGCCTGCCAGCCGTATATGGCAGCGCCTACAACGATCGGAACCAACACCAGCGAAATGGAAAACACTCCAAATCGAATGCTGCCACCCAAAAATTGCAGGACAAGCACAATTGCGGTAAATAAACCAATTCCAACGATTTTTTTAGTTTTGCTGTTCATAAAAATTCCTCCTTGCTGTCGCTCCGCCATGCGGATGCGATGCAAAATTTATATAGATACAGGAAATCAGAAATCTTCGGGTACTGCCGTATCCTCTGCTTTCACAAATTCCTCCATATCTTCAAAAACCATCTGACCATTGCCGGAACGCATGGTTTCCCATTGTTCCTTGGTAATCAGAATGTCACGGGGTTTACTGCCCTGGAACGGACCGACAATCCCCTTTTCTTCCATTTCGTCAACAATTCTGGCTGCTCTTGCGTAACCTAATTTCAGCCGTCTTTGCAGCATGGAAACAGATGCCTGCCCTGTCTCCAAAATCACGTCTACGGCTGCAGGCAGCATCTCGTCACCGTCAAGCTCGTCGGCATTGGGTTCCGGGTCGGAAGCATTGGACTTATTGCCGGTCTGAATTGCTTTCCGCTCGATTTCCTCCATGACCTCTTGATCGTAATTAGTGACGTAATTTTCCTTTACATAAGTGGCAACTGCTTCTACTTCCGTATCGCTGACAAAGCAGCCCTGCACACGCTTGGGCTTACCGTTACCGATAGGCGCGTAAAGCATATCGCCCTTACCTACCAGCTTTTCAGCACCCTGAGTATCCAGAATAATCCGGGATTCCATAGCAGACGCAACGGCGAAGGCAATTCGGGACGGAATGTTCGCCTTCATAAGACCGGTAATGACATCGGCAGAGGGACGCTGGGTGGCAATCACCAAATGAATACCGGCAGCGCGGCCCATCTGGGCAATACGGCAAATGGACTCTTCCACCTCTTTCGCCGCAACCAGCATCAGGTCAGCCAGCTCATCGATAATTACCACGACCTGCGGAATTTTTTTACCTTCCATCTGCTGGCTTTCGATCATGCTGTTATAGGATTCCAAATCCCGCACACCGGCATCGGACATAGACTTATACCGCCGCATCATTTCAGAACCCGCCCACTGCAGAGAGCCGGCAGCCTTCTTCGGGTCAGTCACAACGGGAATCAGCAGATGCGGAATGCCGTTGTAAATGCCTAACTCCACCATTTTGGGGTCAACCATAATCAGCTTCACATCATCGGGACTTGCCTTATAAAGCAAGGAGAAAATGATGGAGTTCATACACACGGATTTACCGGAGCCGGTTGTACCGGCAACCAGCATATGGGGCAGCTTCGCAATATTGCCCACAATACAGTTGCCGCCAATATCCTTACC
>JAZNIP010000323.1:0-2003 GCA_045577575.1 Lachnospiraceae bacterium
CTGCTGGAGCAGATATATGACCTGATAGGTGAGGAAACGATGTCTTTGCAGGAGTTTGCGGACATATTGGATGCAGGCTTTGGTGAGATTCAGGTAGGTACGATTCCTCAGAATGTGGATAGAATTCTGGTAGGAGATATGGAGCGTACCCGTTTGAAAGAAATCAAGGTTTTATTTTTCCTCGGAGTCAATGACGGTAATATTCCGAAAAGTGGCTCGAAAGGAGGCATCATTTCCGATATTGACAGAGAATTTCTGGCGCAGGGACAGTGGGAAATGGCTCCGTCACCGAGACAGCAGATGTATATTCAGAGGCTTTATTTGTATATGAATATGACCAAGCCAAGTGAACGGCTCTATCTGTCCTATGTAAAGGTAAATGGAGAGGGAAAGGCAGTAAGGCCGGCGTATTTAATTGAAACCGTGAAAAAACTCTTTCCGCAGCTTACAATTGAAGTGCCGGAAAAGCGGCAGCAGCAGGAGCAGATTGAGTCGGCAGAGGACGGCTTTATGGTGCTGTCCGGCCAGTTGCGGGAATATGCAAAAGGAAATCCGATAGAGACAGAGTTTTTTTATACGTTGTATCAGACTTATTCAGTAGAGTCAGTTTATCGGGAGCGTTTGGAAAAGCTGAAGCAGAGTGCTTTTTTTCGTTATCGTCACAGCCCTTTGGGAGAAGAAATTGCGCATGCACTGTACGGCAGTGTTTTGAAAAGCAGTGTCAGCAGGCTGGAGCAGTATGCTGCCTGCGCATACAGTTATTTTTTACAATATGGACTTTCCTTAAAAGAACGGGAGGTATTTGGTTTTGAGGCAGTGGACATGGGGACACTGTTTCATGGAATTTTGGAGCAGTTTTCAAGGCTTCTGGAGGAGAATGGATTGGATTGGTTTTCCTTTACGCCGGAGCAGGGAAAAGAACTGCTTGGAGCTGCGGTAGAGGTGCAGGCGGCGGTTTATGGTGACAGTATTTTATTTTCCAATGCAAAATACCGATATGCGATAGCAAGAATACAGAGAATTTTGGAGCGCACGATTTTTACATTGCAGGGGCAGTTGAAGAGGGGACGCTTTCAGCCGGAGCATTTTGAGGTATCGTTTTCCTCGCTGTCCGATATTGATTCGGTAAATATCAGTCTTTCCGATAAAGAAAAGATGTATTTGCAGGGTAGAATTGACCGGATAGATACCTGCCGTGAGGGCGACGAGGTTTATGTCAAGGTGATTGATTATAAATCGGGAGATAAGAATCTGGATATTGCGGCGGTTTATTATGGGCTTCAGCTACAGCTTGTAGTTTACATGAATGCAGCAGTGGAAATGATAGGGAAAAAAGAAACTGACAAACGTGTCATACCGGCTGCAATGTTGTATTATCATGTGTCAGATCCTTTGATAAAGGCAGAGGATGACAGCTTGAGCGAAGAAATGTTGAATCAGAGGATTCGGGAAAGTCTGCGCATGAACGGAGTAGTCAATGAAAAGGATGACGTGATTGCAAGACTGGACGAAGCCTTTGAAGGAAAATCAGAAGTGATTCCGGTAGAACGAAAGAAGGATGGCAGTCTGGGAAGCCGTTCGGATACATTGACGGAAGAAGAGCTGACAACAATATCGAATTATGTAAACAAAAAAATAAAAGAACTCGGAAAGCAGATATTGCAGGGAGAAATTGAAAAGAGGCCGTATGCATACGGAGGCGGAACCGGTTGTGATTATTGTACTTATCGAAATGTCTGTGGATTTCAGATGCAGCTTCCCGGGTATGAACAGAGGCGGTTATCAAATCTGACAAAGGATGAGGCTCTGGAAAGGATGAATCCGGAGGGAGGTAACTGAGATGGGAATTTCTTATACAGAGGAGCAGCAGCAGGTCATCGACGCGAGAAATTGCAGCCTCCTTGTTTCTGCAGCGGCAGGGAGCGGTAAGACAGCGGTACTGGCAGAACGGATTGTGCAGATGGTAAGCAATCCGAAGCAGACCGGCGGAAATCAACGGGTTG
>JAZNIP010000324.1:0-11228 GCA_045577575.1 Lachnospiraceae bacterium
AGAAATTAATATTGACAAATCAGAGTCTATATAGCAACAAAACTTTTACTACTCTTTATTGACCGTTTCACAAGTTTGCGTTTTCACGCGTTCGGTTATAAAGTAACCAACTTATAAAATTTGAGCTTTTAACTCAATCAATAAGGCGGCAAGCCGCCAATCGGCAGTGGACCCGGCTGTCCGTATGGCCTTAACTCAGATAAGAGTGGTCCGTAATAATCGCTTGGAATGACTCTGTTACCAGTATTCGTTCCACTAAAATTTATATATCATTTTCGTAAATTTGTCAATAAGGTAATACTTTAATTTGCTAAATTATCGAAATAAACCGTTTTCATCCTCCTACAAATATTTCTGAATTGCCCCGATCACGAAATTCAGTTTTTCTATCATATCATCATGATATTCCGCAATATAAGCTTCATCCTTGCATCCGGCGGCATCCTGCAGCTTTTCCGCTGCATCGCCCAGTTTTTCAAAACCAAGTGTTCGGGATGTGCTCTTTAATGCATGTACCTCCACCTTATACCGATCCCAGTCATGACTTTCATACAGCTGCCCAAGAAGCCGCTCTCTTCCGTTTGTACTGTAATCCTTGAGACACTGTATATAAAATTCCTCACTTCCCGCACAATACTGAAGTGCCTTTTCCATATTCATATCTTCAAGTGTACGCTTTAATACCTCTAAGCCCTTCCGGCCTGCATCCTCCATTGCTCCCATTTCCTCCTCTGTGCAGCTCTCTTTGGAAAGATTTTTCACAATTTTTTCCTTCGGCAAATATCTTTGAATCATACCTTCCAGTATCTTGCTCTCGATTGGCTTAGACAAATAATCCGTAAAACCCTTTGCAAGATACATTTCCTTCATTCCTGCCAACGCATTTGCCGTCAGCATAATACATGGGGTATTTTGATTTTTATTTTCTTTGTTTTCTTTTAAACTTTTCAGTGTTTCTATTCCGTCCATCTCCGGCATCATATGATCCATAAAAATTAAATCATATTGATGTCTGCATGCCAGCTCAACGCATTCTCTTCCACTCAAAACAGCGTCAACCTTTACCTGCATCCGCTTCAGCAGATTCACAAATACCTTTAGGTTAATCTCCACATCATCTACCACCAAAATACGTGCTGTCGGCGCAATCACTTCATCTTCATATACTAAATCCCCCGCATAATCGCGCTTGGTAATCATATCAATTTTACCTATTTTCTTATTACCGACTTTTTTCTGCGGAAGCACAACCTTAAACAGAGAACCTTTTCCGTATTCACTTTCTACCGAAATACTGCCTCCCATAAGCTCTGTCAACTCTTTGGTAATATGAAGTCCCAGACCGGTTCCTTCTATGTTACAATTATGTACCATGTCAAATCGTTCAAACTTTAAAAATAAATGTTCTAAGTCTGTTTCCTTTATTCCGATTCCGGTATCCTTTACTTTTATATGGAGAAGCAGTTTTTCCTTCTGAGCTTCACCATCAACATAAAAATCAATCTGTCCCTTTTCGGTATACTTTACCGCATTGGTCAAAAGATTTATAATAACCTGCCTTACATGTGTTACGTCTCCTATCAATACCGCCGGAAGGTTTTCATCATAATGTACATTTACAGCAAGCTGCTTTCTCACAGCACGTTCACTTATCATATTGTAGCAGTCCAGTAACAATTCCTCCAGCTTATATTCTGCTGCTGTTATCTCCATTTTGCCGGATTCAATACGGGAAATATCCAGCACATCATTTACCAGAGAGCGAAGCATATTGGATGAATTGTAAATTACGGAAGCATACTCAATAATCTGTTCATCCTTTGCCTCGCGTAAAATCATCTCATTCATCCCAATAATCGCATTAATTGGTGTTCTTATTTCATGAGACATATTAGACAGGAATTCACTCTTGGCCTGATTTGCCTTTTCCGTCTGTGCTCTTTGCTTCTCATATACATAAGTCTGATATTTAAAAATGATACCAAACACACAGGTGACAATCAAAACAGACTGTATAATATCTCCATACACAGCCTCACGGCTTTTTAATGCCGTCACAGTCTGAGGATACCGCATCTCCACATAAAAACAAGCCGTAATTACAATGGCATTTAAAATATATATAAAGACACAGTTCCATCCTTCTAAAATGAGCCATGAAAAAATCATGCCCAGTACAATCCAGATTGGTACTCCGGAAGAAATTCCCCCACCGGTAAAAAACATAATCGGAAAAATAATCATATTGGCAACAATTACAATAAGATATGCAGCAAGCTGCAGCTTCCCCTTTTTATTGGCAAGCCAAAGACAAATACCGACCAACAAAATCAGTGCCGCAATAATAATATCCGCTACAATACCGACTCCCAGCCAAATGCTTGCAGTCAAAGATACAAAACCGCCAATAAATGCCGCCGAAAGAATCAGATTTAAAAGTCTGTGGCGAATACTTAATTCTTCGCTGAACATCGTCATTTTTAATGCTTTAATTTTTCCCACTACGTCTTGCCTCACTACTTCTTAATTGTTCAGTATACTATGTACAACCTCTTTCAGAGCCAAAGGAAGAAACGGCTTAGTAATATAATCGTCTACCCCCAAAGAAGCTGCCTTCTGAATTGTCTCAATGCTTTTCTCACCTGTCATAAATGCTACCGGCATCTGATAATTCTCTCGTATTCGTTCTAATGTCTCAAAACCATCCATACCCGGCATCATTACATCAAGCAGCACTAAATCAACATTTTCATTTTTTATTATTTCAAGTGCTTCCTCTCCACCGGCTGCTCCGATAATCCGATATATCGGTTCATCCTTCATAATAAACTCTGTCATCTTAATATTCATCGGTTCATCATCCACAATCAGAATTGTTTTCTGCAAATTATCATTCTCCTTCATGCGATACTCCTTGTCCTCATCTATCATTTGCAGCATAATATCTGCAATTTCAGGGTCAAACTGTGTACCCTTTCCTTTTTCAATCTCTCCGCGCACCACTTCCTGCGGCAGTGCCTTACGATAGCTCCGATTGCTCGCCATTGCATCATAGCTGTCTGCCACCCCAATGATTCTGGCAATCTCAGGAATATTTTCTCCCCAAATTCCGTTCGGATAGCCTCGTCCGTCATAACGCTCATGGTGGAACTTTGCGCCCGATGCAATTAGCTTGTCTTCATAAATATCCTTTAAAATATGATATCCGCTAACCGGGTGCAGCTTAATCTGATTGAACTCCTCGTCCGTCAGCTTTTGGGGACTGTTAATAACCTCCTCCGGAACTCTAATCTTTCCGATATCATGCAAAAGTCCCGCATAAAAAACATCCTCCTGCTCCTTTTCGGATTTTCCCATTCTTTTTGCTATCTCTTTTGCATAATCTGCCACACGCAGGGAATGACCGTTCGTATACCGATCCTTAGCATCAATGGTTTTTGCCAACGCACGAACCATATTTCGGTTCATCTGTTCAACCTTTTGATTACTTTCACGCTCAAGCTGCATGGAATTTTCCATTTTTCGGAATGTAATGATATAAAATACCACAATCAATATTGCAATTATGCTGCATATTGCTACATTTCGTGTCAGTGTCATTTTTACATCGGAAAGAATTTTATCATTGTCAACTACCATAACTACATGCCAGTCTTCCATCACCGTATCTGCAAATACCGTATAAGTCTTTCCGTCCAAATCCGTCCGAAAGCATGAAGCCTCTTTCTCATACACTCTTTTCAAAAGTGCACGCTTTCCATCATCCTCCTGCAAATAGTTCTTTCCCTTTTCAGCCACATCATTATGCGCCACTACAAGTCCGGCCGTATCCACTACAAAGCCATAGCCGACTCCGCTCAAATCAATATTCTGAGTAATATTCTGAATCTCATCCATAACAATATCCAGAGAAATAACGCTGTCACCGTCCTGCAGAAGCTGGCTTACAGAAACCATAATCGTACCCGTCTGGGCATCCAGATAGGGCGACACCAGTACCGGTCTTCCCTTAGCCGCTTCTGCTGCCCTGTACCATTCTCTCTCCTTCGGAATATATCCGGGCTCCGGTATCCAGCCGATACCGTCCAGATAATTTCCGTCAAACCACCCATATATTCCCGTGAAATTTTTGTCAATCTCTGTTGTATAGCGGTCAGATTCATAGACAAGAAATTTCTTTATCTCCTCCGGTGTAGCTCCGTTCTCCATCATGTATTCAACCGAAACCGTCGTTGTCTGCAAAACATCCATGCTTTTCAACAGATACCCCTCAAGCTGTTCCGTCGCCTGCGCCAGACTGCTCGTTCCGATATCCTGCATATTGGCAACCATATTGGAATAAAAGGACGTGTAGTTATATGCAATCATCACAATCAGCGCCACTAATGTCCCAATTATTGTCAGACCATAAACTTCCCTATCCCATTTTTTCATTTTGCCTCCACCTGTTTCTTTCATTTCACGCTTTCTCTTCCGTTTTTCGCATCCGATTTTCTGTATTTATTATACTTTAACGAAATACTATTCGTCTATATAAACGAAACCTCCTGACAATTATTTTCCAAAAAGCTCCATATTTTTCCTGTGTGAATCCTTCCGAAAAAATACGAAGCTTTCTTATTCTCTAATTTATCAATTGCAAAATTTCAAATCACTTTTTTGAATCAATATCATTTTGCCAGTCAAGCAAGTCCTGCAATGTCACCGTATCCACAATACCATTAATTGCATCGCTGATTTTATCCCATAATAGGCAGGTAACACAGCTATCCTTTCGTTCACATGCTATTTCATCCTCTTCCACACAGGCAACCGGTGCAAGGCTTCCCTCTGTCAGTCTCAAAATCATTCCCACAGTATAGTCTTCCGGATTTTTCTTCAGTACATATCCTCCCTGCGGTCCCCTGACACTTTTTACGTAACCGGCTTTATTTAATACGGATATTATCTGTTCAAGATATTTGTCTGATATTCCCTGTCTTTCTGCAACATCCTTAATACGAATTGGACTTCCATCATGGTTTATGGCAAGATCCAGCATCAGTCTCAATGCATATCTTCCTTTCGTTGATACCTTCATCCTACACCTCCTACTTCAATGCCTTGTCTTTATATTTTGATAATTCTTCTATATATAATTGTTATTCCCCTCCTCAAGGGACAGACATGGATACGCCTCTAATCCCACTTTTATGATAGATTATGTAGAATTATAGCATCTTGGACATTATTGTCAATTGTTTCACGCCTGCTGCCGAACAAAAACGCAGGCTGTCATGACACGGCCTGCGTTACTTTTATCGTTATGCATTTTATTTACAGACTATTGACCGCCCGCTCAAGTCTGGTCAACGCCTCTGTCAGTATTTTTCTTGGACAGGCAGCATTCACTCTCTGGAAGCCCTTTCCTGCCTCGCCAAACATACCACCATCGTCCAGCCACAACTTCGCTTTATTTACAATCAAATCCTCCAGCTCATTCTCCGACAACTGCAAGTCTCTGAAATCCAGCCACAGCAAATATGTGCCTTCGTGCTCCATCATCTTTATTGCAGGGATTTTTTCCTCTATAAACTGTTTTGCATAGGCAATATTTTCTCCTACGTACCTGTGCATTGCCTCATACCATTCATCACCGTGCTCATAGGCTGCTTTTGCCGCCACCATGCCCATAATCGTCAAATGACCATAGCCGACTGCCAGCATCTCTTTTTCAAATCTGCTTTTCAGCTCCGGATTCGGTATAAAGATATTAGAAGCCTGCAAACCGGCAATATTAAAGGTCTTGCTCGGTGCTGTAGCGGTAACAGCAATCTCCTTATAAGCATCCTTTATATCCGCAAACACCTGATGCCTTCCCTGAAAAACAAAGTCCGCATGAATCTCATCACTTACCACAATCACATGGTGCTTCAGGCAGATATCTCCCAGACGCTCCAGTTCTTCCCTATTCCATACCCTTCCTACCGGATTGTGGGGATTACACAAAAGAAATAATTTCACATTTTCTTTTACAATTTTCTCTTCAAAATCTTCAAAATCAATCTGATAGTGCCCATTCTCATCCGGCAAAAGCGTATTGCACACTACCCTGCGTCCGTTGTTTACCGTCACATTTTTAAAGGGATGATATACCGGTGGCTGAATTAATACTGCTTCTCCTTCTTTCGCAAATGCCCGCACTGCCGTAGCAAGCGCAAATACGATTCCCGGTGTTTTTACAAGCCAGTCACTCTTTACCTGCCAACTATAATGGCGGTTCATCCAGCCCTTTACTGCCTCAAAATATTCCTCCTGTATCTCACTGTATCCAAAAATCCCATGCTCAGCCTGTTTCTGAATGGCTTCCTGAATATAAGAAGATGTTTGAAAGTCCATATCCGCAACCCAGAGAGGCAATACCTCCTCCGGCATATTGTTTTCTTTCGCAGAATCATATTTGATACTGTAAGTGTTTCTTCTGTCTATGACAGTATCAAAATCAAGATTTTTTTCTCCCATAATCCCACTTCCCTCTTATCATCTTTTAAAAGGCATTAACCTTCCATCTCCATATAGGCTTTTGCAATTTTTTCGTACTCAATCTGATTGGTAATTTTTTCTGCCACAAAATCATCCCCGACCAATCTTGCACGGTAAATATAAAGCCCGTCCTCATTTATGACATCACCCTCAATCACCGCTCCAACCACATAATTTTTATGTTCAAATTCAAATTCGTCCACTACGGCAAGCTCCACCTCTGAACCATCCTTCGCAATTATGGTAAAGGTAATGTATTCTTTTAATTCTTCGGTCATAATATCCCCTCTTTTCATCATACAAACGGATTAAAGAATCTCCCACCGTTCAAAAAAATGAACAGCAATGAAACCGCCATTGCCAAAACCGCAATGCTGATTGCAATATAGTCCGATTTTTTAAAGGGGCGTTCTACAATCCATGTCCTTTTTTTGTTCCTGCCAAAGCCCCGCAGCTCCATAGCGTTGGAAATCACTTCGATTCTGTCCAGACTGGAAAGCACAAGCGGAAACAATATCGCCGCCGAATTTTTCAATCTGTTGGTCAGCTTGTCCTTTTTACTTAAGTCAATACCTCTTGCCTGCTGTGCCTGAGAAATCTCACGGAAATCTCTCTGCACATCCGGAATATAACGAAGTGCAATCGCCACAGAATAACCAACCCGATAGCTGACACCGATTTTATTCAGACTTGCCGCAAACTCACTTGGGTCTGTAGTAAGAATAAACAAAAGGGCTACCGGTATAACCGCCAGATACTTCATCATAAAATTAAGCAAATAGAACATTTCCTCAGCAATAATAGAATACCGCCAGAATAAATGAAGCATTTCCGTTCTGGTTCCATAAATATCAACTCCCTGCTCCGGCGCAAACAAAAACAACACCAGCAGGTTAAAAATAATCAGCCATGCCATAAACAACACAGCAAACCGGACATCCTTCCAGCTCAGCTTTGACACGCAGAAAAACACTACCCCCAGCAAAAGCATACTTACCAAAACTCGCGTATCGTAAGTAATCATTGCCGCAAAACTCCATACTATAAAGAAAATAAGCTTGGTGCTTCCCGTCAGTCTGTGAATGGGTGAGTCCTTTTTGATATAAGAAAGCGCTGCACTCATGAACGCACCTCCCTGTCATATTCGATAAAAGCACGGATATACGCCTCTTCCGGAAGCCCGCACAGCTTGGCGAGCTGATACAACGAGGTTTCCTTTAGGCTCGCTTTTTTCAAAAGCTCCGGATCGGCAAACAGCTTTTCCGGTGTGGTATCTGCAATTTTTCTGCCGTCTGCAAATACAAGGCTTCTGTCTGTATACTCAAGCATCAGATGCATGTCGTGGGTAATCATCAGTACCGTATATCCCTTTTCATTCAATTCTTTCAAGAATTCCATAATCTCTGTATAATGTCTGAAGTCCTGTCCTGCGGTAGGCTCATCCAAAATAAGAATATGAGGTCTGGAAACGAGGATACTCGCTATGGTCACACGTTTTTTCTGCCCATAGCTGAGCGCATTAATCGGCCAGTTTCTGAATTCATATAATCCGCATATTTTTAATGCTTCATATACCCGTTCCTTTATTTCATCTTCCGGCAGCTTCTGCATCACAAGACTCAGTGCCACCTCATCAAAAATCATAGGCTTACTAATCATCTGATTGGGATTCTGCATCACATATCCGATATGCCCGGCTCTTTCCTTAATCGTATCCTCCGACATATCTTTGCCTCTTAGGTAGAGCGTTCCTCTGTCCGGTGATTCAAAGCCGCAAAGAAGCTTTGCCATCGTACTTTTTCCTGCACCGTTTTTCCCTACGATGCTTATCATTTCACCTTCTCTGACGGCAAAGCTGATATCCGTCAGATTTTCTTTCCCGGGGGTATAACCAAAATGGACATTCTCTACCCGAAGGACTTCTTCCTTTTCCGATACCGGTGTTTTTGCCCTTCTGTCCGCAAACCATCTACGCACCTGTTCCTTGTGTGCATCGGTCAGAGAAAGAGTCTGCATTCTCTCCGGATGCATATCTTTACCCAATGCAACCTCTGCGTATTTCAATGCAGTCAGATACAGCGGCTCACGAATACCCGCCTCAATTAGTTTATTCGATAAAAACAGCTCCTCCGGTGTGGAATCGCTGATGATTTTTCCATTTTCCATCATAATAATTCGGTCAGCTCCCATATGCATGGCATCCTCTAACCGGTGTTCAATCATAATAACTGTTTTTTCTCCGTCTTTTTGGAGCTTGTCAATCAATTCAATGGCATCTCTTCCTGCCGCCGGATCTAAATTAGCAAGAGGCTCATCAAACAACAGAATCGGCACTCGATTTACCATAACCCCTGCCATAGACACTCTCTGCTTCTGTCCTCCGGAAAGCGCATGGGGTGCATCACCCAGCTTTTGTGAGAGTCCCACCTTTTCGGCCTCCGCCTTTGTCCTCTCTATCAGTTCTCTCTGCGGAACACAATCGTTCTCCATAGAGAATGCAATATCCTCCAATACGGTCATTCCGATAAACTGTCCATCCGTATCCTGAAGCACTGTTCCTACATATTCACTTAACTCAAAAATACCTGACTTTGCAGCATCCACACCGCAAATCGTCAGGCTCCCCTTTATTTCTCCCGGATAGCTAAAAGGATTCAAACCGTTTAAGCAATGGGCCAGGGTGCTCTTTCCGCACCCTGACGGCCCAACAATAATGATTCGTTCCCCTTTATATATCTCAAGATTAATATCTGTAATTGTAGGCGCAGACTGCGCACGATATTGATAAGTATAATCTTTAAATGAGATAATAGGCTTTTGCATATTACTTAATCTTCTTTCTGAAGGCTTCCTGCTTTTGTTCTTGTCTTAGCATAAGCAAGCAACAATGCAGTACCGACAATAGCTGTTGTAAGTGAGTTTGCCGCAAATGCCACAAGGCTCTGTCCTACCAGCTTTGTAATATCTTCCTGATAAATCAGAACATCCAGACCGCTTGCAACAACTACCCAGCAAATTGCATGAGTCACAATCTGTGCCACATTGAAAATAATGATTTCTTTTTTGCCGAATACACCGTTCTCAATATCAATCTTTTTCTTAACAAGTCCCATAACCAAGCCAAATACTGCTGATGCAATAATCCAGCTCCACCACGGGCTTCCCCAGGACAGGTCAATTAAAGTATGTCCGATAAATCCGGCCAGAACACCTACAAGAGGTCCAAAAATAATGCTGAATACTGACAAAATACCATACTGCAGATTTGCAGTCGTATTCGCAAAGATAGGAATCGCAATAAAGCGTCCTACTACAAAAAACAATGCTGCACCGATACCGATTGCTACAATGCTTTTAATGGTGATGTTACTCTTTTTCTCCATGATTTTATCCTCCGTCATAAGATTTTCGACAGTTTTCCTGTCACCATTTATGATTTTAACATAAGATAAGATTCTTGAAAATAGGCAGGATTCACTTATCATACAAGAAAAAAATAAAAGAAAGTATTATTTTTCTTATATAAAGGTTTACTTTCGCACCAAAAATGTACTAAAATGGTTCTGGTACAAAAATATAGCATAAAAACAAAAGGAGATATGGTTATGAATATTTCACCATTACAGAAAGCCAGATATGAGTACAGCCCTAAGCTTCCGGGAATGCTCAGAAACGGCATCGCAGACATCTGCGTTAAAGAAGGAAATGAAACTCAGAGTGTAGCCGATCAGGAAAAGATCAAAGCACTTTTCCCTAATACCTACGGCAAAAAGGAAATTACTTTCCAGAAGGGTCAGAACACATCCGAAGCTAAGAAACAGGTTGTAGGTGTTATCCTTTCCGGCGGACAGGCTCCCGGCGGACACAACGTTGTATGCGGTTTATATGATGCATTAAAGGCAACTAACAAAGAAAATGAGCTTTATGGATTTAAAGGCGGTCCAAGCGGACTGATCGAAGACGATTACATCGTATTAACAGATGAATATGTAGACCAGTATAGAAATACCGGTGGTTTTGATATCATCGGTTCCGGCAGAACAAAGCTGGAAACAAATGAGCAGTTTGCTATTGCTGCTGAGGTTTGCAAAAAGCACGGCATCACAGCTATCGTTATCATCGGTGGTGATGACTCCAATACAAACGCTGCTGTTTTAGCTGAATACTTTGCAGCTAATAACACAGGTGTACAGGTAATCGGATGTCCTAAGACAATCGACGGTGACTTAAAGAACGAAGACATCGAATGCTCCTTCGGTTTCGATACCGCTACAAAAACATACAGCGAAATCATCGGCAACATCGCAAGAGACTGTAACTCTGCTAAAAAATACTGGCACTTCATCAAAGTTATGGGACGTTCTGCTTCTCACGTAGCTCTTGAATGTGCACTTAAAACACAGCCAAATATCTGCTTAGTTTCTGAAGAAGTTGCTGCTAAGAAAATGTCTCTTTCAGCAATCGCAGATTATATTGCAGACTCAGTTGCAACAAGAGCTGCAAAAGGCATGAACTTCGGCGTTGCTATCATTCCTGAAGGTGTTGTTGAATTCATCCCTGAATTCTCTGTATTAATCCAAGAAATCAATGAACTTCTTGCTGGAAGCAAAGCAGATGCTTTCAATGCACTTCCAACTTGGGAAGAAAAATATGCTTTTATTGAAGCTGGATTAACTAAGGAATCCATGGAAGTATTTGCACTCCTT